>NQJI01000221.1 GCA_002256705.1 Methylococcaceae bacterium NSM2-1 | reverse complement strand
GTGCCGGCAGGGGTTTTGAGACAGCTTGCGTTGCTGTGTCAGGCGCCGGGGTCGAGTTATTTCTGACAAACCAGACGACGCAGGCAATAATCAACACATTACCGAGAATAAGAAAAGCATAAAATTTTGCAGACTTGCCGCGGTTTTGTTGCGGCTGATGAAGAAGAATTCTGTCAGTTACAGTCTCAGGCTTAAGAGACTGTCTTTCCTGTTCTGATTTACGTAGGGCATTTAGAATAAAAGACATGATTAATCGGTTATTTCCAAGTGAGGGATATCATGAGCACGCGCTATATTTTTAAGATGAACCATGGTCTTGTTGCCCACCCTGCCATCCGCGATTAATTTATGCTGATGCTGAAAATTGATAACGCGAGCGACTAAATTATCATCAAAAAAACGTGGCTGCTTTACTGCTTCGCTTTTTCCGTCGACACTACTTAACAGGTGGCGCAACCAAAGCACATTATCCGATGTCTCGTGGGGAATTATAAATTTTCCCTTCGGGATTGGCGGCGGCTCCAGAATTAAATAATAACCGTTCCAAAGCTTCAACACATTCGCTACCGGAAAGATCATATTATCCTTAAAATGAATCATGGATTGGTTTTGTCCGAATCCGGTCAGCAAGGCATGGCGCTTTTTTTTACCAGTCAATGAGAATTCCATAATAGCCGGACGTTTAATTGCCAGCATCTCTTTCCAGTTGACTTTGCCAAACACACAGCGCAGTCCCGTTGTTTCTACGTAATGACAATCAACTTTATTTTTCTTAGGGATGGGCTTGCCCCAGATCTTCAGAGCGTCGATTAATGCAGAATTTAATGAATGACCGGGATTAGTGATCCAGTCATGAAACGTTTTTGTTTTAGCAACTGCAACGGTATTAATTTTTTTAACAGGAAGCGGTATTTTTTGATCGGACAGCTGGGTTTGGCTGATGATTTCAGGTTTTGTTTGAATGGCAGGGTAGATTGTTTCCGAATTGACTGTAACTTGATTACCCGCTTTGGGCCAATACGCTAAAAAATAAATACCAGTGGCCATGCAAGCTAATAATAGCAGGCCTAATAATGCGGTCTGGTAAGGAAATTTGTCATCAGCAAAAGCCAGCGTTTCATTGGCGGCAACGCTAACGATTGCGGGCGTAATAACATAAGTATTCCTTGAGTAGGCTCCAAGCAAGGCGCGATCACAGAGAATGTTAATCACTCTGGGTATGCCTGAAGAAAGTTTGTAAATTTTGCGTATCGCGCTTTCTTTAAAAATCTCCGGATAACCGTTACTGACTGTCAACCGATGGCGTATATAAGCCCGGGTTTCATCCAGTGATAACGGCAGCAAGTGATAGCGGGCGGTAATGCGCTGATTTAACTGGCGCAAATCCTCTCGTTTCAGTAATTCCTTCAATTCAGGCTGACCGACCAGAATAATTTGCAATAATTTTGTTTTACTGGTTTCCAGGTTGGTCAACAGACGAATTTGTTCCAGCACTTCCATGCTTAAATTCTGCGCTTCATCGATCAACAAAACCGTACGTCTGCCGTTGGCATGGGCGGTGAGCAGATGCTGGTTTAATAGATCAATCAGGTTTTTTAACGAGTGCTGATTTTTGTCATAGATAATGCCCAGTTCATCACAGATGGTAGCCAATAATTCGATTGCATTAAGCTTTGAATTCAATATCAAGGCAATATCTATATTTTTCGGCAGTTGTTGCAAAAGGCAGTGGCAAAGTGTTGTTTTGCCGGTACCCACTTCGCCAGTTAAAGCAACAAAGCCCCCTCCAAAATTAATGCCGTAGAGGAGATGAGCCAAACCCTCCTGATGACGTGCGCTCATAAAAATGAAATGCGGATCGGGCGCTATCGAAAACGGCAATTCGCTAAAATGGTAGTATTGGTTATACAAGGTTCCGAAGTTTTTCAGTAAAACAAAATAATAATAAATTATTGTAACCTACAACTGAAAAGAAGGCCCTAAATGTTAGGGGAAATTGTTAGTATAAAATAATCCTGTTCGCAAGTTGTTAAGTTTGCAGTGAAAAGTCGACTGGCATTGAATCGTCATTCCGGCATAACCCATGGGATGTAAGCGAGTTGACTGAGTTATAGACTGAGTGAAGAAAAACAGATAAATCGCATCATTTCTAATGGAATGCCCAGTATGCAAAATTGCCTCAAGCAAAAAGCCTGGACACCGGATAGAATTAACAAATAGCTCTTGAAATTGCCACTCTTAACCCAAATAAGGACACACACCCATGCGCCTGTTACTGATTGAAGATGAACATGATTTGGCACGCATACTAAAAAACAATCTGGAAAAAGCAGGTTACGCAGTTGATGTTGCTTATGATGGTATAGAAGGTGAATATTTGGGTAATGAGGGTATTTATGAGTTGGCAATACTGGATTTAGGTTTACCACAACGTAGTGGCATAGAAGTTTTAAAAAACTGGCGGACCAAACAAAATACACTACCTGTTCTGGTACTGACAGCGCGTGATGCATGGTATGAAAAAGTAGACGGCTTTAAAGCCGGAGCCGATGATTATCTGGGCAAACCCTTTCATACAGAAGAATTACTGGCGCGGATTAACGCTCTGCTCCACCGCGTCCATCAACATTCTGGCGGCAAATTACAGGTTGGTGGTTTAAAGCTGGATGAAGATCGGCAACAGGTCATCACAGAAACAGGTGAAGCTCACGAACTCACCGGCATTGAATTCAAATTATTACGTTGTTTTCTCTTGCACCCGGGACAGGTTTTGAGCAAATCCACATTAATGGAGCACATCTACGATTTTGACTCGGACAAAGACAGTAACGTGATTGAAGTTTACATTAATCATTT
>NQJI01000220.1 GCA_002256705.1 Methylococcaceae bacterium NSM2-1 | reverse complement strand
GTTGGCGTGCGAAAACAGGCCATTCAAATAGGCCTCCGAAAAGCCATACTTACGAACCATGTACTGGATAAAGTTTCGTACCGCTGGCGAATTGGCGTATGTTC
Source organism: Methylococcaceae bacterium NSM2-1 (assembly GCA_002256705.1). Taxonomy (GTDB): domain Bacteria; phylum Pseudomonadota; class Gammaproteobacteria; order Methylococcales; family Methylomonadaceae; genus Methylobacter_C. The sequence goes on along the minus strand of NQJI01000220.1, from coordinate 2,757 downwards.
CGGTTAATATTGGCGACCCATAGCTGCTTGAATATGGCGCCCTTCCATAATTACTTGGATATTGTTGGATAAGCCGATCCACCTGATTGCGAGCCGTCGGAATTTTACTTTGTTGACGGGGGGGCTTCTTTGGATAATCAACATGATAAGATACCGGCTCACTGGCACAACCGGTAAGCAACACAGCCAAAGCTAACTTGAATAAGCGTTTATAAACTACATTTGCCATAAAAATCCTCTCTTGTTTGTACTTTTAAATAAGCGTTCACGCTTTTTCTTTTGTTAGATTGTAAAATTCTTTACTTTATTCATGCATGTTTATTGCCATAAAATATCTAAAGACCAGGTATTGTGTGTCATTGAATAAATTATTAATTTTATCAATTCATTGACTAGGCATAACAGACCATTCCGGCAAATTAAGTCTATTCTATCGCAGATACATCAACTTGTTTGCGCTTTACACAGCTTTTTAATTTTATGAATATAGACCAGCACTGGCTGACAGATATTACCCGAACCCCTTCACCCAATTGTGATGAACGCCCTGACCCTGATGACATTTCATTGCTGGTGCTTCACTGCATTAGTCTGCCACCGGATGAATTCGGCAACCCTTACATAGACCAGCTGTTTTGCAATTTGCTCAATCCCGATGATCATCCCTATTTTAAAGAAATTCATCAACTCACTGTATCTGCCCATTTACTAATTAAACGAGACGGGAGTTGTGTGCAATTTGTACCTTTTGACAAACGCGCCTGGCACGCAGGGAAATCAAGCTATGAGGGAAGAGAGCGCTGCAATGATTTTTCAATAGGCATAGAGCTTGAGGGCACTGAATCGATCGCTTATACCGAAGCGCAATATGTGCAACTTACAGCTGTAATTGACACCTTGCTTGAAACTTATCCCAAGCTATCGAGACAACGAATAACAGGACATTGTGATATTGCGCCCGGACGTAAAACCGATCCGGGTGCATCGTTTGACTGGCAAAGAATTAGATAAGGCGAAAGAAGCAAGGCAAAAAACTAACACTTTTTGCCTTTCGCCTTTAATCTGACTTTTTCGAACTACCTAAGCCAAATGATTCTGCAAGCATAAGCATAACACCCAGCGTAATTGCTGAATCGGCAATATTAAAAGCCGGCCAATGCCAAGTTTGGTAATAAACATCAAGAAAGTCGATTACATAACCGTATGCCAAGCGGTCAATCAGGTTACCAATCGCGCCGCCCAAAACCAGAGATAAGGCCACCGCCAGCAAAGTCTCATGTTGTTTCAAACGAGCCAGCCAAACTGCTATAACTACACTTATCACTAATGCCAACCCGGCAAAAAACCAGCGCTGCCAGCCTCCAGCTTCACTTAAGAAACTAAAGGCTGCACCGGTATTATGTACATAGGTTAAATTAAAATACGGCACAATTTGAATGGACTGATAAAGATGCATAGAGCCGGCTATAGCAAGCTTGCTTGCCTGATCCAATATTACTGCCAACAACGACAACCATAACCATTTCAACATATTAAAATCACGCATAGTGTCGATTTTCGCCTGCTCCCGCTACGTTTTCGATGCAACGTCCGCACAGTTCGGGATGTTCTGCATGTTCGCCCACGTCATAACGTTGATGCCAGCAGCGTACACATTTTTTATGTTCAGAGACAATCACTTTTAATTTGACACCCTCAACTTCCGTCTGAATAGCATCATCCGGGCAAAACTGTTCGGCCATAACCGAAGCATTGGAGGTAATAAAGATAAAATGCAGCTCACTCTCCAACTGGCTTAATGCATCAAAAAATTCAGCATTACAATACAGTTCAACTTCAGCATTCAGCGAAGAACCTATGTCCCCTTTGCCGCGGCTTTTCTCCAGCTCTTTACTAACGGCGGTTCTCACGGTCATTACTTTTTGCCAGAATTCGCGATTCATCGTCGAACTGGCATCCAGCTTAACCAGCCCTTGATACCAGGTTTCCAGGAATACCGATTCACTACGCGCACCCGGAATATATTGCCAGATTTCATCAGCGGTGTAGCTGATAATAGGCGCCAACCAGCGCGTCAATGCTTCTATGACATGATACATGGCCGTTTGTGCTGAGCGTCGCGCCAAGCCGTCGGCTTTTGCGGTGTATTGACGATCCTTGATAATATCCAGGTAAAAACCGCCCAGATCGATCACGCAAAAATGATGTACTTTCTGATAGATATGCTGGAACTGATAGGTTTCGTAAGCGGATTTTACTTCTTCCTGCAATACGAACGCTCTATCCATCACCCAGCGGTCCAATGCCAATAAATCCCTGGTATCGACTAAATCCTCTGCAGGATTAAAGTCATCCAGGTTTGATAACAGGAATCGTGCGGTATTTCTCAAGCGCCTGTAACCATCGGAGGTGCGATTAAGAATTTCATTGGATACTGACATCTCACCGCGATAATCGGTTGCTGCCACCCATAAACGTAGAACATCCGCACCCAGGTCTTTCATCACAGACTGGGGAGCTACGACATTACCCTTGGACTTTGACATTTTTTTGCCCTCTGCATCCACGGTAAAGCCATGGGTCAAAACGGCTTTGTAAGGCGCTACATCGTTCATGGCTACTGAGGCCAATAATGAGGATTGAAACCAGCCACGATGTTGGTCAGAGCCTTCCAGATACAAGTCAGCGGGAAACGTTAACTGATCGCGCTTATCCAGTACACAGGCATGGGTAACACCCGAATCAAACCAGACATCC
>NQJI01000028.1 GCA_002256705.1 Methylococcaceae bacterium NSM2-1 | reverse complement strand
AGCTTAAATGCTATCACCACGAAGACACGAAGAAGAAATAAAACTTCGTGCCCTTCGTGTCTTCTTGGAGAATAAAATAAAATTAATCGCATGCTTACCAGCATTTCGCGCTAAGCTGATTTCATTCTGAATGCCTATGGGCATTGAGACGTTACATGATTTGATGGTATTGATTGGCTTTTTTAGACTAATTTTTTCTGTGGTACATACTGTAGTTCAGACGATTTTCTGAAAATGCTGTTTATAGAATTAATCTCGAAATAAGAATTGTTGTTTCATACTGAAATCGTCAGGTAAACTGTTTTGTAATGCCGATCAAGTGAATAAAAGAGGTTACGATGGAAATTAGGGGAAAACAACGATGTCATTATTCCGATATTCTTGAGCATTTGAAGACTTATTTCCCGTCTCCCATATCCGATCCCATCATGGATAGCTATTTCGTCCATTCCGTTTCGCGCTTTTTGGATCAGGTGGATAGCCTAAAATCCGCCATGCCTTTGCTGGGTACTGTTGTTAAGCATAACCATCACGGGGCAAGCCAACAGGCGGCATTTCCGGAGAATATAAGCTCTATTGAGGAAGTGACCGGGTTGCTGGCTGATTATTGTCAGGGAATGACGATTTGGTCCCATCCCAACGCACAGGTTAATGTGTATCCTCTACCCACCATCTCAAGCATTACGGCGTTTATTGCGGCCGCGATTTATAACCCTAATATTATTACGGACGAATATTCCGGACGGTTTACAGAAGCTGAAATCCAGTCTATTGCAATGCTTTCCGATTTAATTGGCTATGACCCTCAACAGTCGGGTGGCTTATTTACCTTTGGCGGTACTGGCACCATCCTCTATGGCTGTAAACTGGGAATCGAAAAAATACTGGGCGGAAGAGGTATGCAAGAAGGCATTCGAGAAGACATCAAAATCATCTCCTCTGATGTGTCTCATTATTCGCGTCTGAATGTTGCCGCGTGGTTGGGTTTGGGAATGAAAAACCTGATAACCGTTCCTTCGACCTCAAACAATGAGATGTCGTTATCGGCATTGAATGATACTCTACGTGTAGCATTGAGCAGAGGGGATAAAGTAGCCGCAATCATTGCAACGCTTGGCACGACGGATGCATTCGGGATCGATGATTTAGCTGCCATCGTTCATTTGCGGGACCGTCTGGTGGTCGAATACGGACTGGACTATGTTCCTCACGTCCATGCGGATGCAGTGATTGGCTGGGCATGGGCGGTGTTCAGGGATTACAATTTCGAAGATAACCCTTTGGGTTTTCATGCCCGCACCTTGCGTTCACTGACTGATTCGCTGGAGCGCATTGACAGTTTGCAAATGGCTGATAGCATCGGCATTGATTTTCACAAGAGCGGTTACACGCCCTATATTTCAAGCGTGTTTTTGCTCAAAGACCGGAGCGCCTTGGCGCTACTCAGTCGCGTGCCGGAACAGATGCCCTATCTTTATCAGGTCGGCCATTATCACCCCGGCATTTATACGCTCGAATGTTCCCGCGCCGGCACTGGAGCGCTGGCGGCCTTGGCGAGTATGCGTCTTTTGGGCAAACAAGGCTACCGTGTGCTGATCGGCCATACCGTGGAAATGGCGGAAATGCTGCGCGAACGCCTGGAACGACATGCCTGTATTCAGGTACTCAACGACTATAACTACGGCCCGGTCACCCTGTTTCGCGTTTATCCTCCCGGTGTTGACGCCGAACAAGCCTTGCACCGAGAGCTTAACGATCCCGATTACCACAGCCAGTTATTGGCATATAACGACTATAACCGGCACATATTTGATTTGATTTACGAACGCGTCATGCAAGGCGAAGGTGTATTGCTATCCTGGACAATTGCCTACCGGCACGCAAATTATCCAGACGCCCCCGCGGTTGCCGCTATGAAATCGTTTATCATGAGTCCATGGACTGACCTTAAAGCGATAGATTCGGTAGTCAATCAGGTAATGGAAGCACGCGAACAAATCACCAGTTATTGATCTGGAAAGTCCGCAGTTGCTAGACCAGAGCTTTGTCCATAAGAATGATGCTCCGATGACCCTCAATGGACTCAAAGACCCGTTTGCCTTGAAAAGTAAAGGTTTTATAGGGGATTTCAAAACGATCCACAAAACCGAATTTCCTGCAAATGTGTTGAGAAACTAAACCTGTTGCCTCTGCGACGCCTGTTCTGTAGCCTTTCCCGGCACCGTTCTCTAAACAGGTTTTTAACAAATTCTTCGCCACATTCTTGCCGGTTTGTCGATGATCTACTGCAAGCAGTAAAAGGTGAAGATATTCGCCCTTAGGTAAAATCCTTCCCTGCTTGTATTGGCTATCAAGATCATCCAGAATCGCCCATACCGGTCCAAAGTTGTCGCCAAGGTGCCGGATTTCTTCCGGTGGCTCTAGAGCAAAATCATCAGCAACCATCGCGCCGATGATTTGGTTAGTGTCCTGATTTCTGGCAATTACGGTCAATTCTTCCTGTTCCGCCTTAGTCCACCGCAGTTTTACAAAATCTATAAAATCTTCTGAAGGAATACTCAAGGCTGTAGTAATTGGCTCATATCGAGCAAATGCTTCAGCCGTCATCACTGCCATTTCATGGAGATCGCTTATATCAAATAGTTCGTATTGCACACCTTCGGCTTCATTCAAAACCATCGCAGTTTCTCCTTTGTGTTTCTTGCAAACATGTAGGGAATTTCAGTGACTTTTCTATTTATCGTAACACAACGTTATGTCTTACCGGTTTTAGAGGTCAATACTTTTTACTCGTCATGCCCGTATTTCTGAGGAAAACATGGAAATTTTAGGCTACTAACTTAACGGTCGTGAAAAAGCTGTCACCATCATGGAATATAAAAAAATGTACTTTCACGAGAATGCGAGTCAGTTTGAATTTAAGCCATTCGTGGTCAGCCCTTTGATTTTGCTCAGGAGAGTCTTGTTGAAGTACGGTATTATTAGAGGTTCTTTTGCTTGTATACTTTTGATAAACTCGTTGGAGGTTTTTTATAGACAGGTGGGTTTTGTGTTATCCGTTGTATCATGGGCTCAAATTATAAGGTAATCGACAACTTACAAGTTGGCTTGTTAATTTTTTATGGTGAGAGAGAAAAATGGCACAATTTACAGTGACGGGTGACATTGACCCCTTTTTGCACGTCAGTCTATTACGCGGCGAAAAGATTTATTGCGAGTCTAACGCGATGGTGATGATGGAAGGCGCTTTAGAGTTAAAAGGTAAAATGACTGGCGGGTTGGGTAGCGCCTTGATGCGCCGGTTTGCCAATGGTGAATCGTTTTTTCAGCAACATATTGAAGCGGCGCGAGGCGATGGCGATTGTCTGTTATCGCCGACACTGCCGGGTGCAATACAGGTTTTAGAGGTTGGCACAACCAGCTACAGGATAACGGATGGCGCGTTTGTGGCCGCCGAAAGCGGCGTTAGTCTGAATGTGCGCACGCAAAGTTTAGGCACAGCCGTGTTTGGTCAAACAGGCGGTTTTTTTATCTGTGAAGCGACTGGTTTTGGCAAGCTGGCGGTGTCGGGTTTTGGCTCCAGTTTTGTGCTGGATGTTGAACCCGGCAAAGACATTATTATTGACAATGCTCATGTGGTCGCATGGGATAGCGCATTACACCATGAAATTTCTGTAACCACACAACAATCCAGCGGCTTTTTAGGTCAACTGGTAAACAGTGTCACCAGTGGCGAAGGCATGGTGTTAAAGTTTTCCGGTAAAGGTAAGGTGATTATATGCTCCCGTAATCGTGAAAACTTTATTTCATGGTTACTCAAAGGAATGCCAGGTAATAGTTGATTGTATAGGTTGCGGTTTGACTGTCCATTATATTCCGCTCGTTTTTGGCCGGTCGGAAACATCCTTCGTTTTACATAACAGACATATTCTGGCGCGCAGTTTGAATTGCGTTTCTTACCGTATCGGGGGCAGTGCCGCCGATATGTTTACGTGACGCAACCGAACCTTCCAGGGTTAAAAAATCGAAAACATCCGCAGTAATCAGTGCTGAAAACTGTTGTAACTCTGATAACGGGATTTCCGATAGGTCACGCTTGCTTTCCAAACCTAATCGTACTGCCAAGCCAACAATTTCATGGGCATCACGAAAAGCCATGCCTTTACGCACCAGATAATCGGCAAGATCGGTCGCGGTGGCAAAGCCGCGTTTGGCTGAGTTATACATGTTTGCTTTTTTTGCGCTGATGTGAGGAACCATGTCAGCATAAGCCCGCAAGCAGTTAATTAAAGTATCAGCGGTATCAAACAGCGGCTCTTTATCTTCCTGATTGTCCTTGTTATAAGCTAAAGGCTGGCTTTTCATCAGCATCAGCAGCGACATTAAATGGCCCGTTACCCGGCCCGATTTACCACGTACCAGTTCAGGTACATCGGGGTTTTTCTTTTGCGGCATAATGGAAGAACCGGTACAGAACGCATCGGGCATTTCGATAAAATCAAACTGGGCGCTGGACCACAGGATTAATTCTTCGGAAAAACGCGATAAGTGCATCATGATCAGGCTGCCCACCGCCGTAAATTCAATCGCAAAATCACGGTCACTGACAGAATCCAGTGAATTGGCCGAGGGTCGGTTGAAACCAAGCAAATCAGCCGTCATAAAGCGATCTATCGGGTAACTGGTTCCGGCTAGTGCGGCTGCGCCTAACGGCATGATATTGATCCGTTTACGGCAATCCTGAAGTCTTTCCTGATCGCGGCTTAGCATTTCAAACCAGGCCATCAGGTGATGACCAAAAGTAATCGGTTGGGCGACCTGCAAATGCGTAAAACCCGGCATGATGGTGTCGGCATGTTGCTCCGCCAAATCCAGTATGGCTGTTTGCAGACGTGTGAGTTGATCCGAGATATGCTTGATTTCACTGCGCAGATAAAGGCGAATATCGGTTGCTACCTGATCGTTGCGGGAGCGGCCGGTATGCAGTTTTTTCCCCGCTATGCCTATTAAATCAGTCAGTCTGGCTTCAATGTTCATGTGCACATCTTCCTGCTTTATAGACCAGACGAATTCACCGTTAACGATTTCTTCACCAATTTGTTTCAGGCCGCTAACGATAACGTCACGTTCCTTTTCAGTCAGGATGCCGCAGTGCGCAAGCATAGTGGCATGGGCGATTGATCCCTGGATGTCCTGTTGGGCCATGCGTTGGTCAAAATCGACAGAAGCAGTAAACACCTCTACAAAAGCATCGGTCGCCTGAGCAAAACGGGCACTGGAAAGTTTTTCGGAATTAACTGTGGTCATGATGATTTTTATGCGGATTAACTGAAGATGCGGAATTATACATATAAAAGTCAGGTTATGAACTGATGTCACGTAATGGCTAAGAAATTTTTACCACGAAGCCTGTCCTGAGCGCAGTCGAAGGGACACGAAGAACACGAAGATTTAAAAGGCTACCTTATGGCATATAATTTTCAGCTAAGTTATCGACCTTTCAGTTAACCGTTATACCGAAGATGGGAATACTTGGGAGTCCTCACAGTATAATTTTGTCGTACCATCCTTCGACCAGCCCTTTAATCCTGAGCATAGCCGAAGGTTCAGGACGAACAGCATCAATGTTTCAAATGCCAAAGTTATTTCATGCACGTTCTTTATGAGAACCTATCATTTCACAATGGCTGAAGATTGCAGCCATCGGGAAACACTCAATAACTTTGTGTTCTTCGTGCCTTCGTGGCATTTATGTGGCTTGCGTAATATCGGTTATGAATCTAAAAGCAGCTAATGTAGTGCATTTAACGGCGCTAACTATTCGTCCGCGCAAATACCATAGAACACAAAACATAAATGGAACTTAACGGACGATTTCTGGTTATCCACGATATGGCCTGTATAGTAAAGCCTAAGCGCTTATCAGAGGTAAATAAAACAGACACAATGTTATGCAGGACGTATCAGGTTTAAAAATTGTTAATGACCAAAGCTGTATAATTTTGTATAGTGATGCAGTTTGATTTTTTATAACGGGATGAGTCCTAAAGGGTTCATCCCGTTTTGCACATTTGAGGTGACGTGTTTGACTAAGGCTGCATTATTGGTGTTAGAAGATGGAACGGTGTTTAACGGCGTATCTATTGGTGCAGACGGTTGTTCTGTAGGTGAAGTCGTTTTTAATACCGCGATGACGGGGTACCAGGAAATTCTCAGCGATCCTTCTTATGCCCGGCAAATTGTGACATTAACCTACCCCCATATTGGTAATGTCGGAACTAATAGCGAAGACGATGAGTCCGTTGGTGTTTTTGCCAGTGGTTTGGTAATCAGGGATTTGCCATTGTTGGCTAGTAACTGGCGCTGTGAAAAAACGCTGCAACAGTATTTGCTGGATAATAATGTTGTTGCTATTGCTGATATAGACACGCGAAAATTGACCCGTCTGTTGCGTGACAAGGGAGCGCAACGCGGCTGCATTATGGCCGGTGATTCCGTTGATCTTGAGGCTGCAAAAACAGCGATTGAAAGTTTCCCTGGATTAAAAGGCATGGATTTGGCCAAGGAAGTCACTACTTCCAAGTCTTATGAGTGGACTGAAAATATCTGGCATTTGCAAAACGGCCATACGCAAGCCGGGAACCTGACCAAACATGTTGTTGCCTACGACTTTGGTATCAAACGTAACATTCTCAGATTACTCGCTAATCGCGGCTGTCGTATTACGGTTGTTCCCGCAACAACATCAGCAGCCTCTGTATTGGCGATGAATCCCGATGGCGTGTTTTTGTCCAATGGCCCCGGCGACCCTGAGCCCTGTGCTTATGCCACAGAAGCGATCAAAACGATTCTGGAAACTAAAATTCCCGTGTTTGGCATTTGTCTGGGGCATCAATTGCTGGCCTTGGCAAGTGGCGCAAAAACTGAAAAAATGAAATTCGGTCATCATGGCGCCAATCATCCGGTTCAGGAGCTAGCTTCTGGGCGCGTGATGATCAGCAGTCAAAATCATGGTTTTGCAGTCAGTGAAGCCAGTTTGCCCGCTAATTTAATAGCGACATATCGATCTTTGTTCGATGGTAGTTTGCAGGGTGTAAAGCGCACTGATTGCCCGGCGATAAGTTTTCAGGGCCATCCTGAAGCCAGTCCCGGTCCGCATGATGTGGAATCCTTATTTGATGAGTTCATCGAAATGATGAATCATGCAAGCAAACAATAATTAGACTAGCAAATCATAAAATGCCAAAAAGAACCGACATAAAATCGATTTTATTACTGGGTGCAGGTCCAATCGTTATTGGTCAGGCCTGCGAGTTTGATTATTCAGGTACGCAAGCCTGTAAGGCGCTGCGCGAAGAAGGTTACCGCGTTATTCTGGTGAATTCCAATCCCGCCACGATTATGACCGATCCCGATATGGCGGATGCTGTTTATATCGAGCCTATCGATTGGCAAACCGTCGAAAAAATCATAGCGAAAGAACGCCCCGATGCCATTTTGCCAACAATGGGCGGGCAAACAGCGTTGAACTGTGCACTGGATCTTGATGCCCATGGCGTGCTGGAGAAATATAAGGTCGAGATGATCGGCGCGACCAAAGAGGCGATTAATAAAGCCGAAGACCGTGAATTATTTAACCAGGCGATGCGGAAAATCGGTTTTGAAGTGGCAAAATCAAAAACTGCGCATTCGATGGAAGAGGCGATGGCAGCACAAAAGGAAGTGGGTTATCCGACTGTCATTCGTCCGTCTTTTACGATGGGCGGTAGCGGCGGTGGTATTGCTTATAACAAGGAAGAGTTTGTGGAAATTTGTGAGCGCGGTTTGTATTTATCGCCCACCAATGAGTTATTGATTGAAGAATCGGTATTGGGCTGGAAAGAATACGAAATGGAAGTCGTGCGTGATTCCAAGGATAACTGCATTATTGTCTGTTCGATTGAGAATTTTGACCCCATGGGCGTGCATACGGGCGATTCAATTACCGTAGCCCCCGCGCAAACGTTGACCGATAAGGAATATCAAATTCTGCGTAATGTATCTTTGGCGGTATTACGTGAGATTGGCGTGGATACGGGCGGTTCCAATGTCCAGGTGGCGATTAATCCGGTTGATGGGCGCTTGATCGTCATCGAAATGAATCCGCGGGTATCGCGCTCGTCTGCCCTGGCGTCCAAAGCCACAGGTTTTCCGATTGCCAAGGTAGCGGCTAAATTAGCTGTCGGTTATACCCTGGATGAGTTGCAAAATGAAATCACGGGTGGCGCGACTCCGGCATCATTTGAGCCAACCATCGATTATGTAGTGACTAAAGTGCCACGGTTTACTTTTGAAAAATTCCCGCAAGCCGATGATCGTTTGACGACGCAAATGAAATCAGTGGGTGAGGTGATGGCGATTGGCCGCACTTTCCAGGAATCGTTGCAAAAAGCCTTGCGGGGTTTGGAAATTGGCATTAGCGGTCTTGATGAAATTATCGACTTGAACGGGGATGACGCCAAGGAAAAAATGCAGAGGGAAATGCGTCATCCGGGGCCGGATCGTTTGTTGTATGTTGCTGATGCTTTCCGTAGCGGCATGACCTTGGCCGAGATTCATGATACCTGTAAAATTGACCCGTGGTTTTTAGCGCAGATTGAAGATCTCATTAATACTGAACAGTCGTTGGCAACCAAAACCTTGTCAACCTTGAAAGAGGGTGAGCTTTATAAGCTAAAGCGCAAGGGTTTTTCGGACTTGCGCATAGCCAAACTGCTGGATGCCTCTGAAACCGAGGTGCGCAATGTCCGCCATAAACAGAACATTCGCCCTGTCTATAAACGTATCGATTCCTGTGCCGCTGAATTTTCATCGGATACTGCTTATTTGTATTCCACTTACGAAGAAGAATGCGAAGCGCGTGTTTCGGATAAGGAAAAAATCATTATTCTCGGCGGCGGCCCTAACCGGATCGGACAGGGTATCGAGTTTGATTACTGCTGTGTTCATGCGGCTTTGGCGTTGCGTGAAGATGGCTATGAAACCATCATGATCAATTGCAATCCTGAAACAGTTTCAACCGACTTTGATACTTCAGATCGTTTATATTTTGAATCATTAACGCTGGAAGATGTGCTGGAAATTGTTTACCTTGAAAAACCTAAAGGCGTGATTGTTCAATATGGTGGTCAGACGCCATTGAAGCTGGCCCGGGCTCTGGAAGCTGCCGGTGTGCCGATTATCGGTACGTCGCCGGATTCGATAGATTTGGCGGAGGATAGGGAGCGTTTTCAAAAATTGCTGGAAAGATTGGGACTGAAACAGCCACCCAACGCCACTGCGCGGTCGGTAGAGCAAGCGATTAATGCAGCGAAAGAACTTGGTTATCCATTGGTAGTGCGCCCCTCTTATGTTTTAGGCGGACGAGCCATGGAAATTGTCGTTAATGAAGAAGGCTTGCAGCGTTATATGAAGGAAGCGGTGAGTGTATCCAACGATTCTCCTGTATTGCTGGACCGCTTTTTAGATGATGCCGTGGAAATGGATGTTGATGCAATTTATGACGGTGAGCGTGTATTAATTGGCGGTTTGATGGAACACATCGAACAGGCGGGTGTGCATTCAGGTGACTCTGCGTGTTCACTGCCACCTTATGATTTGGCGCCAAAAATCCAGGATCAATTACGTGAGCAAGTCGCGAAAATGGCGGAAGCGCTGGGTGTAAGAGGCTTGATGAATACCCAGTTTGCGATTCAGGGCGAGGATATTTATGTGCTTGAAGTCAATCCCCGGGCATCGCGCACCGCACCGTTTGTATCCAAAGCGACAGGTTATCCACTGGCAAAAATTGCCGCTCGCGTCATGGTTGGGCAAACTTTAGGTTTGTTAAGTTTCCGGGCGTAGATTCGTTACTAGGGCCAGAAATGAAATCAACAGGTGAAGTGATGGGTGTGGGAAAAACCTTTGGTGAAGCTTTTGCTAAATCGCAACGGGCGGCGGGTGTTAACTTGAATGATAGTGGTAAGGTGCTGATCAGTATTCGCGATGCTGATAAAGCCAAGGCACCTGATATTGCCAGAATGCTGGTAGACAAAAAATATGAAATTGTCGCAACGGGCGGCACGGCAAGATTTCTCAAGGAAGCGGGAATTCCCTGTGAAGTGGTTTATAAGGTCAACGAAGGGAGACCCAATACCGTTGATATGATTAAAAATGACCAGATTCAGCTGATTATTAATACCACAGAAGGCAAAAAAGCAATTTCAGATTCCTTTACCATGCGTAGGGAAGCCTTGCAGCACCGGGTAACCTATTACACAACGATGGCAGGTGCCAGGGCAGCCTGTTACGCACTGGGTGAATTGGATGCGGGTGATGTGAATTGTCTGCAAGATTTGCATAAAAGTCTGACTTAAAGGCGCAAGGCAAAAAAACACACAATTTAGTTTGTTAACTTGTGCCTGTAGCCTAACTAAATAATTAATGGAGTTTTAAAAAATGAATAAAGTACCTCTCACCGTCAAGGGTGCAGAAAAATTACGTGCAGAACTGGAAGAATTAAAATCAGTCGTGCGGCCGCGGATTATTGCGTCCATTGCCACTGCACGTGCGCACGGTGATTTAAAGGAAAATGCCGAATATCATGCCGCGAAAGAGCAGCAAAGCTTTGCCGAGGGGCGGATTGCTGAAATTGAAAGCAAACTCTCAAATGCGCAGATTATCGATATAACCAAGGTGGATGCCAATGGCAAAGTGGTGTTTGGGGCAACCGTGGAAATCGAAGACATCGAATCCGAGAAAAGGGTGACTTATCAGATTGTTGGTGAAGATGAAGCCAGCATCAAGGAAGGTCGCATTTCTATTGGTTCACCCATTGCACGAGCATTAATCGGCAAAGAGGTAGAGGATGTTGTTACGGTTAAAGCACCGGGCGGTAATATTGATTATGAAATTATTTCGATTAAATATATTTAATTAAGGCGAAAGGCGGAAGAGACATTAAGTGTTCTTTCGCCTTAAACTTGGATTACTTGTCTGGATTCAATCGGTAAATAACTGCGATTTGACCAATGGTCTGAATTAGCACTGCTCCCGTATCGGTGCAGATTTTTTCACTCATCAGCTTGCGTTCATCGCGTTCTGCGCGTATTTTTACTTTAATCAATTCGTGGCTATCAAGTGCCAGTTCAATCTCCGCTAGCACTGCGGCTGTAAGCCCTGATTGCCCAATCATAACCACGGGCTTTAAAGTATGAGCCTCAGCTCGAAGTTTTTTCTTATCTGCAGAGTTCACTCATTTTTCCTAAATCAAAAAGTCAATTTTACACTAATATAGAGCGTTATGGGTCGAAGTAAAAGTAGCAGTCGTTGGATGCAGGAACATTTTGAGGATGAATATGTCAAATTGGCTCAAGCACAGGGTTATCGCTCGCGAGCAGTTTATAAGTTGAAGGAAATTCAAGAAAAAGATCAACTTATTAAGCCAGGGATGAATATTATAGATTTGGGAGCCGCTCCGGGCGGATGGTCACAATTTGCTCGACAGCTGATGGGTAAAAAAAACAAACTTATCGCGCTGGATATTTTGCCGATGGATACGCTGGATGGCGTTGATTTTATACAGGGTGATTTTCGTGAAGAAGCTGTATTGGATCAGCTTCATACTGTTCTGGGGGGGGCACCCGTTAATCTGGTAATGTCAGATATGGCGCCGAACATGAGTGGTAATAGAGGTGTGGATCAACCGCGTGCTATTTATTTGGGTGAGCTGGCTTTAGATACAGCAAAAACTGTTTTAACAAAAGATGGAAGCTTTTTGGTCAAATTATTTCATGGAGAGGGTTTTGAAGCGTTTCATTGTGAAGTGCAGCGCTATTTTGCAAAAGTAGTCATCAGAAAACCAAAAGCATCAAGACCACGAAGTAATGAGGTTTATATTTTGGCCAAAGGGTTTAAATAATCTTTAGTAGCCCTTATATCTATATTTCAAGGGGATTACTAAGGATGTGGTGAGTTCCAGATAAATAACGACAGTCAGGAAAGTCAACTCCTGATATAATTACTCTGTTTTTAAACCGAGAGCCGTTCCGGCCTAGGGCGTGTAAATTGAACGATATGATAAAAAATATAATCTTGTGGGTGGTCATTGCTGTTGTATTGATGTCCCTCTTTAATAATTTTGGCTCACAAGGAGAGCGAGCTGATTCATCATTATCCTATTCGCAATTCATCGAGTCGGTGAAGGCGGGTCAGGTACAGCAGGTAATGATTGATGAGCATGTTATTAAAGGCAAGATGCAAGGTGGTCAGCTCTTTAAGACTTATGCGCCCAACGATCCGCATCTGGTCGATGACTTATTGGCAAATGGCGTTGACATTAAAGCGGTTCCGCCTGAGCAGCCTTCGATGCTTATGCAGTTGTTGGTTTCCTTTGGGCCCATGTTATTGCTAATTGCTGTCTGGGTTTTCTTTATGCGGCAAATGCAGGGCGGTGGCGCGGGTGGTCGAGGCGCGATGAGCTTTGGCAAAAGTAAAGCGCGGATGCTGGAAGAAGATCAGATTAAAGTAACTTTTGCTGATGTAGCTGGTTGCGATGAAGCTAAAGAAGAAGTCGTAGAGATGGTCGATTTTCTTAAAGACCCGGCGAAATATCAAAAATTAGGTGGCAAAATTCCCAGGGGAGCCTTGATGATTGGCCCGCCGGGAACAGGTAAGACTTTGTTGGCGAGAGCAATTGCCGGTGAAGCCAAAGTGCCATTTTTTACCATTTCCGGTTCCGATTTTGTAGAAATGTTTGTAGGTGTTGGGGCTTCTCGTGTAAGGGATATGTTTGAGCAAGCCAAAAAGCATGCGCCTTGTATCATCTTTATTGATGAAATTGATGCGGTGGGTCGTCAGCGTGGGGCTGGTTTAGGCGGCGGCAATGACGAACGCGAACAGACTTTAAATCAGTTATTGGTTGAAATGGACGGTTTTGAGGGTAATGAAGGAATTATTGTTATTGCAGCAACTAACCGCCCGGATGTATTGGACAAGGCTTTATTGCGTCCTGGACGATTTGATCGTCAAGTCACAGTAGGTCTGCCTGATGTCAGGGGTCGTGAGCAGATTCTTAATGTCCACATGAAAAAGGTGCCAGTTGCTGATGATGTAGAGGTTAAATACATAGCTCAAGGAACACCGGGGTTTTCCGGGGCCGATTTGGCTAATTTGATCAATGAAGCCGCTTTATTCGCCGCCAGAATGAATAAACGCGTAGTCAATATGTCGGACCTGGAAAAAGCCAAAGACAAATTGATTATGGGGGCTGAAAGGCACACCATGGTGATGGATGAGAAGGAAAAGAAAATGACGGCTTATCACGAAGCAGGTCATGCCATAGTCGGCAAGCTTGTTCCTGAGCATGATCCCGTTTATAAAGTCAGCATTATGCCTAGAGGTCGTGCGCTGGGTGTTACCATGTTTTTACCTGAAAGAGATCAGTATAGCGCCAGTAAACAAAAACTGGATAGTATGATATCCAGTTTATACGGTGGACGTATCGCCGAGGAAGTGGTTTTTGGTTGGGAGCACGTTAGTACTGGCGCTTCCAATGATATTGAACGGGCCACTGAGTTAGCAAGAAATATGGTAACTAAATGGGGATTATCTCAACGTTTAGGTCCATTATCATACAGTGAAGAGGAAGGCGAAGTGTTTCTGGGGCGTTCGGTAACGCAGCATAAGACTGTAGCGGAGGAGACTTCTCATACTATTGATGAAGAGATTCGCTCGTTTATTGACCGAAACTACGAACGTGCTGAGCGTATATTAAAAGAAAATATTGATATCCTGCATGCCATGGCGGCAGCCTTAATGAAGTATGAGACCATTGACAAATATCAAATTGACGATTTGATGGCGCGTAAACCTGTAAGAGATCCTCAAGGCTGGGATGATAGGCCGCCGCGTGGTGATGTTAAAGCTGATGAAGTTAAAGGTAAGGATGATAAAAAATCCGATAAGTCAATTGGTCAGGCCGCCGAGCAAGGCTAAAATTTTTTTGGGTTGACTAAAGGAGAGGCGAATGCCTCTCCTTTTTTTATGCAATTTCAACAAGGCATAGGTGAAACAAGTAAGTTTTTTGCCTTTAGCGGGGTTGTATATTTGTTAAGTATTACAGTAATCTTAGTAGGATAGATTTCTAGATTATCCAGACAGCGAGCTTTATAATCATGACAAGAAAATATTTTGGAACGGATGGCATTAGAGGAAAAGTAGGCGAGCCTCCTATAACTGCAGATTTTTTATTGAAACTGGGCTGGGCGGCTGGACAGGTATTTGCCAATGAAGGGCATGACTTTGTTCTGGTAGGTAAGGACACGCGCATCTCGGGCTATATGTTTGAATCTGCCCTGGAAGCGGGATTGACCGCTGCAGGCATAGATACCCGTTTGTTAGGGCCTATGCCGACGCCTGGCGTAGCTTATTTAACCCGTACATTAAGGGCGCATGCAGGCATTGTCATCAGTGCCTCGCATAACCCTTATTATGATAATGGCATAAAGTTTTTTTCAGTGCAGGGTACCAAACTGCCTGATGATATAGAGCAAAAAATTGAATACTATATTGATTCTCCAATGACGACGGTAGAGTCCTCAAAGTTGGGCAAAGCAAAACGCTTAGAGGATGCGGCGGGTCGCTATATTGAATTTTGCAAGGCCAGTATCCCGACACGGTTTGATTTTAGCGGCATGAAAATCGTCGTCGATTGCGCTCATGGCGCCACTTATCATATTGCTCCGCATGTGTTTAGTGAGGTAGGTGCAGAAGTCATTGTAATAGGAGCTGAACCGAATGGGCTTAATATAAATGATGAGTGTGGGGCAACCAAGCCGGATAAACTGGTTGCAGCCGTATTGGCTCATCAGGCGAATATTGGCATTGCTTTGGATGGCGATGGTGATCGCCTGGTCATGGTAGATCATAAAGGTGAAATAGTTGATGGTGATGAGCTCATCTATATTATTGCAAAATCCAGATTAGAAGCGGGACAGATGTCAGGGCTCGTTACTTTAATGACTAATCTGGGTATGGAGCACGGACTTAAGCGGTTGGGAATCAATCTGCTAAGAGCGAATGTAGGTGACCGCTATGTGCTGGAAATGATGACTGAACATAATAGTCTTTTGGGGGGGGAAAATTCCGGACATATTATTTGCCTGGATAAAACCACAACAGGCGATGGTATTATTGCCGCCTTGCAGGTTATGGCTGAAATGCATGACAGTGGTAAGAATTTACATGAATTAAAATCTGGAATGCAAAAATACCCGCAGGTTCTGGTTAATGTTAAAACAACTAAAAAAGTCAATCCAGATACCAACGGAGCGATACAAAATGCTGTGCGTGCTGTTGAAGAAAAGCTGGGGAATAAGGGCAGGGTATTGCTAAGAGCTTCAGGTACAGAGCCACTCATTCGTGTTATGGTAGAAGGTGAGCATGCAGATTTGGTCAAAAATTACGCTCAGCAATTGGCTGAAGATGTTAAGAAAGCAATAGGTGCTTGAATTGCGATCTATTAGCCTATATCATAGGCGGTTTGATTCTATATGGGAGTAATGTTGATGCGTCGGTCTCTAGTTGTCGGAAATTGGAAAATGAATGGAACTCGTGCGAGTGCTGAGTTGCTTGCAAAAGGCATTATTGCCGGGTTAGGGTCAAACAATGCAGATATTGCCGTCTGTGTACCCTATGTTTACCTGCCTTGCGTTGGTGAATTGGTTAAAGGAACCCCGTTAGCATTAGGATCGCAAAATGTTGCAGATAAGCCCTCAGGCGCTTTTACCGGGGAAATTTCAGCAACCATGCTGAAAGAATTTAATTGCCAATATGCCCTCGTAGGACACTCAGAAAGACGCAGTTATTACGGCGATACTAACGAATCAGTGGCTGCACGATTTTGTCAGGCGCAAGAGCAAAACATTATTCCCATTTTGTGCGTAGGCGAAACGCTGGAACAGCGTGAACAGGATCAAACTTTTGCGGTGATTAATGAGCAGCTGGATGCGGTCATTAATTTGGCGGGCATAGGGGCTTTTAACGCAGCAGTGATTGCTTATGAGCCCGTCTGGGCAATAGGCACGGGAAAAACAGCAAGCGATGAACAAGCTCAGGAAGTTCATCACTATATTCGCCAGTACATTGCTGCTAAAGATCAGGCTATTGCCGATAAAATACAAATTTTATACGGCGGTAGTGCCAAGCCGGATAATGCAAAAGGCTTGTTTGCCATGCCTGATATAGATGGCGGCTTAATAGGTGGGGCTTCGTTGGATGCGGAATCCTTTTTAAAGATTTATCATTCGATTTAGAGCAGTTTAGACTTTCATGTATCAGGTAATTATCGTTATTCATGTGTTGTTGGGTTTAGGCATTATTGGCTTAATATTAATTCAACAAGGTAAAGGAGCCGATGCGGGCGCTGCTTTTGGCACAGGCTCTGCTGGTTCTGTTTTTGGTGCTCAGGGCGCAGCGTCATTTTTGTCTCGAGCCACAGCGATTCTGGCAACTTTGTTTTTTATAACCAGTTTGGGACTTGCTGTGATAAATGGACACAAAGGTGTAGCTTTTGATCTAATGAGCGCACCTGAAACTCAGCAAGACACATTGGGTCTTCCTGAAGTAAGTGGCGCAAAAAGCGTGGATACTCCTCTCGCAATGCCTGAGATTAAGTCTGAAGAAATGCCTGCAGTACCTGAAGCTAAGCCGACTGAACAACCCTCCGGGCCAGTTAGTGGTGCAAAAATAGAGAATATTGTGGTACCCAAGGCAGAAGAAATCAAGACTATTAAAGAACAAAATAATACAAACTAATTCTGTGCCTAAAGCCAGTAAAGAAGCCGTAAAAAATAATTAAAATTATTTTAAATGTTTAAGCCGATGTGGTGAAATTGGTAGACACGCCATCTTGAGGGGGTGGTGACGCAAGTCGTGCCGGTTCAAATCCGGCCATCGGTACCAAATCAAGGTTTTAAGAGAACCAAAGAAGTGCAAAAACCCGCAAGTCATAAGGCTTAGCGGGTTTTTTATTGTCTAATGAAATGCAACAAAATACCATAAAATACACATCAAACAGTGACACAAATAGTGATATGGACTAGAGTAGCCTAAAAATGTATCACAAACGGTGTCACAAAATGGCTGAGAAAATCAATAAAGACGCGGTATATAGGGCACTAAGCCCAAAGAAAAGGATTACACCATCAACGACGGCGGCTTGGTCTTCTGGTGAAATCCAGCGGCATTAAGTCATGGCGGTTTATCTACCGGTTTGAAGGCAAGCAAAATCGGCTTGGCTTTGGGGAATATCCAAGCATTACGACGGAAACCGCACGGCGTAAGACCGAAGAAGCCCGTGCACAAATCGCCAACGGTAAAGATCCCGGCGAAGCAAAAAAGCAAGCCAAGCAATCAGGACAGGTTGATGCTGAGAATGCGAAACGAAAAGTGGACTTCCTATCCTTACAGCTTTGAACATGCGACGCGTGACAGGTTAGCATCAATCGCGCACTTAACCAGTGCAACCACACATATCAAAAAAACGAGCCGACTTGAACGGCGGGCGTTTCCTATTCTTGGTGGTATGGCTATTACTTCGATTAAATCAGCGGATGATCTAAAGACACTTAAGCCGCTAATTGATAAATCCCAGCTCGAAACAGCACAGGCTACATAGTGAAATCAGCGCTATTTTTGCCTATGCAATAGTCGATGAATTTACCGACTACGGCCCGGCGCAACCGGTCACAAAACAAATACCGGCGCAGAAGGTAAAGCATCGGGCGGCCTTCGGTTCTTATATGGATAATGGCTGGTGAGGATTTTAAATGATTTTTGATGACAAAACTACTCTATTCTTGTAGTGTTTCCAGTTTCAAGTTGTAAAAACATGCCATCCCTGGCGTTTGATGATCAGGCTAATAAGGCGGCAATAATCCCGGTAATAAAAATACCATCAAAAGTACCGGCACCACCGATCGCAGCAACAGGCGTGCCGAGTGCAGTAATGGTATTGAGCCGGAGAATGTCGGCGCCGATCAACACGCCAAACACGCCACTGATATACGCAAGATGAGCAGCGTGTTCAGGATCAAGAACCAGAGCCACTAAAGCCGAAGATAATGGAGCCAGAAAAACAGGCATGCCGACGCCCAAGCCGGGTATTAAACGGCTAGATTTATAACTCAATGCGGTGATCGCTAGTATGCCGGCGATTATCTTGATCGGGTCTATAAACTGCAGCGATATGAAATAAAGACATAATCCAACCGGAATTAAACAACCGCCGACATTGACGGCAACAACAACTTTACCCTCTCTTGCCGGCTGATATATTTCCCAGATCGGTTTTCGATCCGGGGATATAACAAGATGACCGGTTTGCTTGGTTGGCAAGCTATAAAGTGGCAGATTAATAGAGCTGCCCAATAATGTTCCAAGCAATAAAAATGAAGCGATTTCAGGCGTTAAACCAAGTTTGACGAAGGCAATCTCAAAGATATGAATTTGTAGCAGAGCCACAAAAAACAGGGAAATCAGAAAAAATAATAGCAATGAATTAACCGGCATGGCTGCACCCTGGGTCAGTAAGTTAAAATTGTTATTGCTGCTAATGCTGCTATTGCTTTTAGCGAAAAATCATACAAACATTTTCTCCAATGCAACCGGAACACTTACCTGTATTATCCTCCAAACATCGCGATGAGCAACGAAAAAGCCAATTTATTCCGCCAATTCATGTCGGTAATATGAGCTCTCAGTCGTCAAAATAAGTGATAGATGGGAAGATGCCAAACTTTTCTACCAATCAATTTCATTACGGATAATCAATATATCGTTCCGGCACGGATTGGGGGAATCCAGAAGCCAAGGATGGCAAGCTCTAATCACATGCTTGTGGCCTGAATACTGGCAATCCATGTCAGTATGAGCGGCTGATTGATGCCAGCGGTTTCCTGCAAAAGATGCGTAAAAGCTTGGGATCAAAGCGCAAGGAACTGTCAGACGAACATATTACCGAAATCACCCGGCTGATTGGCCAGTTCATTGAAGTCTGCAACTGCAAGAAGCCCATAAGCCCATATCCCGGATTTACAAAACAGCGACTTCGGTTATCGCACATCTCGGTGGAATGCCCGTTGGGGGACGAGAACGGACAGATTGTTTTAGCCAGCAAGGGCAAACTGAAAGACCAGCTACAGCCGGGTAGCAGTCAGCGTGACACCGAAAATGTGCCGATGCATGAGGAGGTGGAAACCTGCTTTAACCGTGAAGTGCTGCTCCATGCGCCAGATGCCTGGATCGACCGCGATAAAACCGGGATCGGCTATGAAATCCCTTTCAACCGGCAATTCTACGTCTTCGAGAGCCGCCGCGCCCGCTGGCCGAGATTGACGCGGATTTGAAGCAATGCACTGACCGGATTTTGACAATGATCAAAGAGCTGTCGGCATGAGCTTTCCATGATACGAAAGT
>NQJI01000219.1 GCA_002256705.1 Methylococcaceae bacterium NSM2-1 | reverse complement strand
GCGAAATGATTCAACCATTGAATCGCAAAGCTGTTTGAATAGGCCGCCTAAAGCTGCACCCAGTAATTTATTGGAAAATTCGAAGTCAAAATGCAGCGAAATAATGCACTGATGGTTTCCTGGCGGGGTAAACAGCCATACGCCTGTAAGTGATTTGAAGGGGCCATTTTCGAGATTCATTGAAATGGAATGGCCTTTTTCCATGATATTGACCGTGGTAAATCCAAAGCCGATTTTACCCTTCGCGATCTTGATAGTCGCTCTCAATTTATGATCCTGTCCTTCATGGACTTCAGATGAAACGCACAAAGGGATGAATTTTGAGTAGGCATTAATATCATTAACCAGATCGTACATTTGATCAGGTGTATAGGGGACGGTTACCTGCTTACTGAAACCGGACATGATGACTTACTGGTTGCGAAGTGCATCAAGTGCATCGGTTAACTTTTTAATTTCCTGCTGGGCCAGAATTTGTTCGGTTACGTCGTACTGAACGCCCAGAAAGTAAATCAGATGCCCTTCATTATCGAAAAGAGGCGTAATGGACAGGCGGTTATAAAACAGTTCGCCGTTTTTGCGAAAATTTTTCAGGGTAACTTCAACGGGTTTGGCATTTTTGATGGCATCACGGATTTGTTGCAATTCTTCCTGATCTCTTTCCTGTCCCTGAAGAAACCGGCAATTACGACCCACTATTTCTTCTTTGCTATAGCCGGTTATTTGTTCAAAGGCTTTGTTGGCATAGACAATCGGATTATCTTCCTTGTCAGGATCTGAAAGCGTAATGCCATTGACGGAACCATCCAGAATCTGGGTCAGAATTTGCGGGATAATGCCAGTGTCTTTTTCTACTTGAAATTTCATAGATGTGCTCCAACTATTTTTTTGATTATTGACAGGTGGTCATCGTTCTTTAACAAGGCGTAGCCTTGTTGTGTTCGTCATGACTCTATTAGATTTTTCAGATTTCTTACGGTACGTTTAGCGCCATCCTGCACGGCAATTTGGATCAGTTTTTCAAAGGGCAACATAAACAGTTCAAGTTTGAGTAATTCAAAAGTAAATGTTATCTGAGTATTTGTAGACGGGTTTGTAGAGGCAAAGTCATAACTGCAACGATAGGCATTGGATACCCCTTCAAAGACTAATTTCTGACCCGCTTTGTAGGTTGTTATTTTAAAAGTAGATTCACTACGCTGCCCATTGTCAATTCGCACCTGCCGGACCAGGCTGTTAAGCTGGAGTGGAGGCGCCGATAGTAGTTCTAATTCTTGTACTTCCGGCGACCATCTTGGATAATTTTCAAAAAAATCCACGGCAATAAAGTTAAACACGGTATCCACCGGTTTATTAATGACAATACTTGCTGTTCCAGTGGCGCCACGACTTGAGGTTAAACCAAACATTTTTTGCTCACTCTTTATTACGTTCAAATTAACAAAGCCGATGCTTTATTGACATTTTGACTTACCAACATATCATGATTTATCGATTTGACAATTTTAGTTGGGAAGATCAAAAGACATAAGAATCAATGCCTGACAGTAACAAGTCATATTGCGCCTCAATCCCTTCTTTAGCGATAAACGCGGGCAATCCGCTGACTATAGCATTTTTACTGCCAACCCAACCCACTCCATCGTCGGGCCCCAAGCTTAGCAGATAGCCAATATCCTGGTGCATATAGGGCAAACAAAAGCACAGCATGCCGGCTTCTCTGAGAATATTGTTGGCGGCTGCCTTGCCTTTGCGTAGTGCTGATTGTGAAGTCATCAGGTTTGAGCCAAAGTCATCATAATAAGAACAATCGCCCGCTGTAAAAATATGCGTCAAGACTTTGCGATCCAGTACGACCTGACCTGAACTGTTTGCGTGTAGCAATAGCTCAGGTTTTTTACCCAGCAACAATAAGGTTAAGTCAGAGGCATGGGCTGATTTGTCGCCGGAGTGACTGTTTTCAAGCAAAATTTCGCGTCCCTGTTTGCCTTTGTAAAATTGGTTTTTATGCAATGTGATGCGTTTTTCGAACAGGCGCTTTTCAACATAGCGACTTATTGCAGAAGGGAAAGGGGCTAGTAACTTGTCGCTACCCTCTATCAGATTAAGTTGATAATCCGCATGACAGGCCAGGAGTACGTGGGCCATTTCAAAGGCAAACTGAATGCCGGTAGGGCCGGCGCCCACTATATTGATGGTTTTATCGTTAGCGTCCGTGCTTGCGATAAATTGCTCCAGAATGGTGGAGAAACAGTGTTGGCTGATAGCATTCAGATCATAAACATCGGGATCTGTAACTGATTGGATGGGTAAGGAACCGGTAGTGATCAGCAGATAATCGAATGGCAGGTTTTCTTCGCCAAGCTGGATGATCTTTTTCGAGTTCCAGATTCTGAGTTGGTGTTCATCGAAGTGGATTGCTTGTTGTTTATGAATAAAACCAAAGCGTTTGGCTAATAAGCTATATGAGACTCGGATAGCGTCCAGAGGACGATGTACTGTTTCATGCAATCGCGTAATAATCAAATGATAGGGACGCGGATCGATCAAGGTAATTTCGGCATCAGGCGCTTGTTTTCTCAAGGTAATCAAGGCTGATAAACCGGCATACCCACCGCCAATAATGATCAGTTTAAGTGGTACGGCTTTTTTTCTTGTTAAGCTATTCATAATTACTCGATGTCAATATGTATTTCATTACGACGAAGAAATGGCAGTGTCCAAGGCGGATCGTAAGCGGCAGAACGTGATGGAGAAATGGCCTTATAGTTCTGCTTGGTTAACCAGTTTGTTAATTCTTCAGACTTTTCTTCAATGCTCTGTTCAGACAGACTGCCGGAATATTGAATAACGGCGACTTTTTTGTCGGGAATCGTTTTAATTACTACAGATGAATCCAGGGGCTCCGGTGCAGTGTGTAATGAATAACCTTGCGGAAGTACAAAAGCCATCAGCCAGACTGGCCCCGATTTTTGCTGAATGACCGGCGCTGTCATG
>NQJI01000218.1 GCA_002256705.1 Methylococcaceae bacterium NSM2-1 | reverse complement strand
CCGAGTATGAAGCGCACAAGCGTTATGTCAAAGCGGTCTCTAAAGGCTTGCTAAAGGTAATGTCCAAAATGGGCATTTCGACTTATCAGTCTTATTGCGGTGCACAAATTTTTAATGCCATTGGTTTAGCGGAATCGTTTCTGGATTGCTATTTTACCGGCACAACCAGCACTATCGAAGGTGCGGGTTTGCCGGAAATCGGCGAAGAAACCCTGCGCCGTCACCGCCTTGCTTTTGGCAATGCGCCGTTATATCGGGATGCTCTGGATATTGGCGGGGAATACGCTTTTCGCATACGCGGCGAAGCGCATACCTGGACGCCTGCAACCATCAGCACATTGCAACATGCAACGCGCACCAATAGCCCTGAGTTATATGCGGATTTTTGCCGTTTAATCGATGAGCAGAACGAGGCTTTGCTGACCTTGCGTGGCCTGATGACCTTCAAGGAAGAGGCAAATCCGGTGCCATTGGACGAAGTGGAATCAGCAACTGAGATTGTCAAACGTTTTGCAACCGGGGCGATGTCGTTTGGTTCTATTTCATACGAAGCACATACTACGCTGGCGATTGCTATGAACCGCATCGGCGGCAAATCCAATACTGGCGAAGGCGGAGAGCTTCCGGAACGCTTTAAGACCTTGCCCAATGGCGATTCCATGCGCTCGGCGATCAAGCAGGTGGCTTCGGGACGTTTTGGCGTGACCACTGAGTATTTGGTCAATGCGGACGATATTCAGATTAAAATCAGCCAAGGTGCTAAACCCGGTGAGGGTGGACAATTGCCCGGGCATAAAGTGGATGCAATTATCGCCAAAGTCCGTCATGCCACGCAAGGCGTCGGTTTAATATCACCACCGCCGCACCATGACATTTATTCGATTGAGGATTTGGCGCAGCTTATTCATGATTTAAAGAACGTTAATTCCGAAGCGCGCATCAGCGTCAAATTGGTGTCCGAAGTGGGCGTGGGTACAGTGGCGGCAGGCGTTTCCAAAGCCCATGCAGATCATGTCACCATTGCCGGCTATGACGGCGGCACTGGCGCAAGCCCGATGAGTTCCATCAAACACGCAGGTTTGCCCTGGGAAATTGGACTTGCTGAAACGCATCAAACACTGGTGCTCAACAAGCTGCGCGGACGCATTGCCGTGCAAGTCGACGGCGGTTTGCGTACCGGGCGTGATGTCATTATCGGGGCATTGTTGGGGGCTGATGAGTTCGGCTTTGCCACTGCGCCTTTGATCGTTTCGGGTTGTTTGATGATGCGCAAATGCCATTTGAATACCTGCCCGGTCGGGGTGGCAACACAAGATCCTGAACTTCGGAAGCGTTTTACGGGACAACCCGAACATGTGGTGAATTATTTCTTCATGATCGCCGAAGATGTGCGCCGGTGGATGGCCAAGCTCGGTTTCCGCAGTTTTGACGAAATGGTCGGACGCTCCGATAAACTGAACATGCAGCGCGCGATTTCGCATTGGAAAACGGAAGGGCTGGATTTCAGCCGGATTTTCTATAAACCCGATGTTGACATCGCCACAGCTCTTTATCATTGCGAGCATCAAGAACACGGTTTAGAGCACGCGCTGGATCATGTTCTGATTGCTGAGGCACAGCCCGCATTGGAAAATGGAAAGGCAGTAGTCATCAATACACCTATCCGCAATGTCAACCGCACCTTTGCCGCGATGTTATCCGGCGAAGTCGCCAAGCGCTACGGGCATAAAGGCTTGCCCGAAGATACCATAGCGATTCATGTCAAAGGCACAGCCGGACAAAGTTTCGGCGCGTTTTTGGCGCAAGGCATCAGCATAGAACTCGAAGGCGAAGGCAATGATTATGTAGGCAAGGGCATGAGCGGCGGACGTATCGCCATTTATCCACCCAGGGACTGTCCTATTGATCCTGCGGAGAATATTATCGTTGGTAATACTGTGCTCTATGGTGCAATCAGCGGCGAATGTTATTTCAGCGGCATTGCAGGCGAGCGTTTTGCGGTACGCAATTCGGGAGCTATTGCCGTTGTCGAAGGCGTGGGCGATCATGGTTGTGAATACATGACGGGTGGTGTCGTCGTCGTGCTCGGAAAAACCGGGCGTAATTTTGCAGCAGGCATGTCAGGGGGCGTGGCTTATGTGCTGGATAAAGAAGACAATTTTGGCCAGCTATGCAATTTAGCCATGGTTGAACTTGAGCCGATTCCGGAGGAAGATGAAGCACTGGAATTCGTGGCGCACCAAGGTGGCGACATGGAAACACATGGACGTGTTCATATCATGTCTGATATGACTCGTAATGATGCGCAGCGCTTGAAACATTTGATTCAAAATCATAAACACTATACGGGTAGTCAGCGGGCGCAACATATTCTGGACAATTGGAATGATTATTTGCCACGTTTCGTCAAAGTGATGCCTGTCGATTACCGCGCAGCGCTTAAAGAAATTCAGGCACAACAAGCTACCGCGTCCTGCTAACGCCCCTCGCCTACGTCCTGTAGGCGAAGCGTCCGCAACTGCGTAACCGTTTTTTTAAAGAAGGTATTGAAGATGGGCAAACCAACCGGGTTTATGGAACTACCGCGCGCTGAACGGCGCTATGAAGCGCCGAGTGATCGTATCCAGCATTATCGAGAATTTACGCTAGCCCCCAGCGATGCTGAAATGGCGCAGCAAGGGGCCAGATGCATGGATTGCGGCATTCCTTTTTGTCATCAGGGGTGTCCTGTCAATAATATTATCCCGGACTGGAATGACGGGGTTTATCGGGGAGACTGGCAAGAGGCGCTGGATGTTTTGCATAGCACCAACAATTTTCCCGAATTTACCGGCAGTATTTGTCCTGCTCCCTGTGAAGCGGCTTGTACATTGAATTTGACAGATCAACCCGTTACCATCAAATCGATTGAACGCGCCATTATCGATAAAGGTTGGGAAATGGGTTGGGTAAAACCCCTTATACCAGCGCAACGGTCCGGCAAGCGCGTCGCAGTGATAGGCTCGGGGCCTGCGG
>NQJI01000217.1 GCA_002256705.1 Methylococcaceae bacterium NSM2-1 | reverse complement strand
CGATTAATAACGCCTGTGTTAAACATCAAACTGCGCTGGTTTCAGGTGCGGCGATACGCTTTGAAGGTCAGGTATCGGTATTTACCCCCGGCAAAAACAACAGCCCCTGCTATAACTGTTTATATAACAGTGACGGTGAAGAGCTCCAAAATTGCGCAACCAATGGCGTTATAGCGCCCATCACGGGGATAGTTGGCAGTATTCAGGCATTGGAGGCGATGAAGTTGATTATGGCTATCGGAGAAACTTTAACCGGACGGTTACTGCTACTGGATGGCTTAACGATGGAGTGGAACACCATGAAGCTTAAGAAAAACCCCAAATGTCCGACTTGCGGTATATAAGTCAGGTTAACGTAGAGTAACCCGACTTACAAATACTATCCTTTCAGATGATTCCAGTCACCCGGAAACTTCATTAACAAACGTGGTTTATTTTTTGGCCATCCGACTCTTGACAAAATGAATAGCGCTTTCAGCCAAGTCATTAACAAATGACTGACTATCACCATGCGGCTCAGTTTCGCCAAACGGTTTACCATTTTTCTGGGTATATTTGTAAATAAAATAGCCCAGGGGGACAAACGCCGCAGTTGCTATAATCCACATCCATACAAACAATTCAATAATATCACCGGTCATAATTCCTCCTAAAAATATCAATATTATTTTTATATCTGATATTACGCATATTTACAGGAAATCATTGATCTAGAGTTTTTTAAAACGGAGAAATGCTTGATTTCAGCTATATATTGTGTAATAAAAGTTTACGTGAATTTCCAATATAACGCCCAATCAAAAATGCCACAAGCATAAAATTCATCTTTACAACAAAGACTTCCTGTATGTCTTAATAAACCATGACATGGAAAAAGTGAGTCAGGTTTTTCTTTTTAATACTCCCTTTTCAGTTGCGTTGTAAAATGGTTCATCGTATACTTTTAAATGGCTTACTTGATCAAGCTAGCAACTATTCTAATAAACTTCTGGAGGTTCACGATGAAATGGGAAACACCAAGCTATACAGACCTGCGTTTCGGTTTTGAAGTAACAATGTATATCTACAATCGCTAAACGTAATCTCCCAACTTAACCATTGGGAGCGTATTGGAATTGGATTAAAGAAGGGGTTCGCTGAGAGCCCCTTTTTTTTGCTTGAGAACCGTTATTCCCGTATCATTCGAGCCTTTCCATTTAGGTTTTCATCATGAAAATTAGAGTTCTTGGTTCTGGCGCAGGCGGCGGCTTTCCGCAATGGAACTGCAACTGCAATAATTGTCACCGCATACGCCATAATAAATTGAACGGCAAAACGCGCACCCAGTCATCCATTGCGGTGAGCACTGACGATAAAAACTGGCTGCTATTTAATACCTCCCCCGATATCCGCGCGCAATTGGAAGCCTTCCCCGCTATCCAGCCTAAAGAAGGTATTCGTGATACGGGCATCAAAGCCATTATGTTGATTGACAGCCAAATTGACCATACCACGGGCATGTTGATGCTCAGGGAAGGCAAACCACTCGATGTTTACTGCACGGACATGGTCAAACAAGATCTGAGTACAGGCTTTCCCGTATTTAAAATGCTGGAACACTACTGCACCGTTAGTCATCATCCTGTGCCCATTGACGGCAGCAGCTTTACCATTCCTGCCATCGCTGATTTACGTTTTTATACCCAGGCATTAAAAAGTAAAGCGCCGCCCTACTCTCCACATCGTAATGATCCGCACGTAGGCGACAATATCGGCGTCATCATCGAACAGATTTCTACCGGAAAAAAAGTGTTTTATTCGCCCGGATTGGGCGAAATAGAACCGCATGTTATGGCAGCCATGCAAGCCGTAGATTGCCTGTTAGTGGATGGCACCTTCTGGACGGATGACGAAATGTGCCTACAAAATATCAGCCATAAAAGAGCCCGTGATATTGGTCACATACCACAATCGGGTGAAGGCGGCATGATAGAAATCTTAAGCGGTGTGGCAAAAGCCCGCAAGATATTGATACACATCAACAACACCAATCCGATTTTGGACGAGGATTCCGAGCAGCGCAAAATCCTCGATGCCGCCGGCATTGAAGTCGCTTACGACGGTTTGGAAATCGATTTATAATTTTATCTGGAGTGCAAAAACACGTTTTGTGTACTTCGTTTTTATTAATGCCCACAGGACAACACCATGAGCAATAACGATAATAAAGCCTGGACAAAAGCAGAATTTGAGGCTGCCCTGCGCGGCATGGAAAAGTATTACCATATTCATCATCCTTACCATACCCTGATGAACGAGGGCAAACTCACCAAAGAACAATTACAAGGCTGGGTTGCCAACCGTTTTTATTACCAGGTGTGCATCCCTATAAAAGATGCCAACATTTTGGCCAACTGTCCTGATCGCGAAACCCGCGCCAAGTGGATACAACGTATTTTGGATCACGATGGTCATCCAGGCGATCCCGGCGGAATTGAAGCCTGGATACAACTGGGCATAGCCGTCGGACTGCAGCGCGAAGACATTACCTCATTGAAATATGTGCTGCCGGGCGTTCGTTTTGCTGTTGATGCCTATGTTAATTTTGCCCGTAGAGCGGAATGGCATGAAGCGGCCAGTTCCTCATTAACCGAATTGTTCGCCCCCAAAATACACCAGCAACGGCTGGATAACTGGCCGGAACACTACCCCTGGGTTGAGCAGGAAGGCTATGTTTATTTCCGCAAACGCTTAACCGAAGCGCGGCGTGATGTTGAACATGGCCTGGCGATTACGCTGGATTGGTACAAAACCCGCGAACAACAGGATCGCATGATACAAATTCTGCAATTCAAACTGGATGTGTTGTGGACTATGGCGGATGCCATGTATATGGCTTATATTAATAACATGCCGCCGTATTTTAATATTAAGTAGAATGCGGGCAACACTATTCTGCCCACCGCTTTTATCGGCAAATGGTGGGCAAACGATAAAGCTGTTTACTCATCCTACACGGCCAAATTTAAAAACCCTTTTGAACGAGGCAATTTAT
>NQJI01000216.1 GCA_002256705.1 Methylococcaceae bacterium NSM2-1 | reverse complement strand
ATCCTCGTGTCGACGGTTCGATTCCGCCCCTGGGCACCATGAATTCCAAAGGCTCCGATCTATCGGGGCCTTTTTTATTTCTGCCGTTGGGTCCAAGCGGTGTCCGGGTTTGTATAATTTCTTCCTGCTATTCCTATCTTTTTTAGCATTTCATGGATTTCTATGGATTATCCTACTGAAAAAAATAATTTTCTCGTTGAGCATGTTCTTGATATTAGAAATAGTTATCGCCAATTGCTCTTAAAAGAATTAATTCCAGACATCCAGTCCGATGAACAGTTTGCCAGACAATTATTCCATGCTCCTTTTGCGCTTGTTTCCCATGATACGGCAAGTGATCCGGTTTTTAATTACGCAAACCTGAAAGCGCTTGAGATGTTTGAATCAAGTTGGGAAGATTTTACTCATCTGCCTTCCCGGTTATCAGCAGAACCGGTTAATCAGGCCGAACGTGAACGATTGCTGGCTGAAGTTACGGAAAAAGGCTACATCGATCATTATGAGGGCGTTCGAATATCAAGTACCGGCAAAAGATTTCTTATTAAAAATGCGGTAGTCTGGA
This sequence comes from Methylococcaceae bacterium NSM2-1, assembly GCA_002256705.1. GTDB lineage: Bacteria > Pseudomonadota > Gammaproteobacteria > Methylococcales > Methylomonadaceae > Methylobacter_C. The sequence continues at coordinate 2,474 of NQJI01000216.1, read as the reverse complement.
ATCTCATGGATAAAAGTCAGTGCTATAAGGGGCAGGCGGCCATGTTTGATCAATGGGAGTTTTTATAGCAATGCTTGAGAATTGCTGCTTTTCAGAAAGGCTTGAAGGCTTCTGGTCGGTGGTGCCTAAAACGATTTTCAGGTTCAGCCGGGTCATATTCCTTCGTGTTGACATGTCTATAGCGAGTCACTAGACTGATCTTTTAAAAATTACCTTCCGTTGTGCCTGTGACAAAGGTTACGCCAAAAAAACCAAAACAAGATCATATGATAATCATGCCAGAAATGATTGGCTATATAGCCGCTACATTAACGACAGCCTCATTTTTACCGCAAGCCATCCTAACGATAAAAACCAAGGACACTGAATCACTTTCCTTGAGCATGTATAGTCTATTTACCCTGGGCGTGTTCTGTTGGCTTGTCTATGGCGTTTGTATCTTGGATAAAGCTATTATTTTTGCCAACGCAATTACCTTGGTATTAGCAGCATCGATACTCTCTTTTAAGATTTATAATGTACTATTCAAGAAAGGTTAGTGGATAGCCAATGGCCAGGCAGGACCGATTACGATAGCCTGGCCATATAACTACAAAACGTCAAGCACACAATACCGCCTGTGCCGGAAAAGTATTTTTTGGAATAACAACACAAACGGAGATATGAAGAATGGCTAATAAAGTTGCCTTAACCCAGTTTATTATTGAGCAGCAGCGAGGCTTGCCTGATGCATCGGGAACGTTCAGTATGTTACTGAACAATATTGTTACCGCATGTAAAGAAATATCGCACCTGGTTAATCGGGGTAATCTCGTGGGTGTATTGGGTAGTGCCGAGTCTGAGAATGTGCAAGGCGAGGTACAAAAAAAACTGGACATCATTACCAATGACATTATGGTCAATGCGCTGAACTGGACCGGTCATCTGGCAGGCATGGCATCGGAAGAAGTAGACGACATTATTACTATTCCGGACCAGTATCCCAAGGGTAAATATCTGGCGTTGTTTGATCCGTTGGATGGTTCTTCAAACATTGATGTAAATCTGGCGGTGGGTACTATTTTTTCTATTCTACGTTGCCGTGAAGGTGTCGATCCTGCGCCTGAAGATTTTTTGCGCAAGGGTTCCGAGCAGGTTTGCGCCGGTTTTGTGCTTTATGGTCCGTCAACCATGATGGTTCTGACTACCGGACATGGTGTTAATGGTTTCACGCTCGATCAGGATATAGGTGAGTTTATTCTGACCCATCCCAACATGATAATTCCGGAAGAGACCAGCGAGTTTGCCATTAATATGTCAAACAAGCGTTTTTGGGAACCGCCAGTACAGCGTTATATTGATGAATGTTTACAAGGGACTGAGGGTCCGCGCGGAAAAAACTTTAATATGCGCTGGATCGCATCGCTGGTTGCCGAGGTTTATCGAATCCTTACGCGTGGCGGCGTATTTTTATATCCGTTTGACTTGCGCGATCCATCAAGGCCCGGCAAATTGCGTATTATGTACGAAGCCAACCCGATGGCTTTCATTATTGAGCAAGCGGGCGGCGCTTGTTCTACGGGACGTGAGCGAATTCTTGATATCAAGCCGACAGGCATTCATCAGCGCGTGCCCCTGGTTTTGGGATCGAAAAAAGAAGTTGAGCGCATTGTAGCGTATCACCAGGAAGGTTGATGTTGGATTGGCTCATAAGCATCAACTTCATGCAATAACACCACGAAGACACGAAGGGCACGAAGGAAACCTAAGGTAAAAACTTCGTGTTCTTCGTGTCTTCGTGGTGAATAAAAGACTTTTATCTATGCAATTTGTGTTTCGGTGTTGAAAAGCATTTTTTGTAAGCATATTTGAATGCGTCATCGCCCTTGGTCATTAGTGCTTTCATCTATTTGTCAGGGTAATTTATTTGCTTCTGAAGCTTTGTTGTAATCAACGCCAACGCTGACAATAAAGCTGGTGGCTTCTTCAATATTCATATTTGATTTTACCAATTTTGATTTATCGACAATCACAGTAAAGCCGGAGGTCGGGTTAGGTGATGTGGGTATAAACAACACATATTTATTATCGTGTTTGTTAGTCACATAAGCAGGCACCCAAATACCCTCTTTTGGGTATTCAACATAAACGACTTCCTTGGCCATTGTTTGTTCACGTGATGAAAACATGTTGATAACTTTTTTAAGCACACGGTAAATAGTGTTCAGAAATGGGATTCTATCAATAATGAAGTCAAAGACACCAATAACCCAAGAGCGGCCTTTTTTGACGATGGTGTTCCCAATCGATACCAATATGATAAAACTGACTGCGAAAACCATGGCGGTATAAAGATAGTTATCGGAAAAACCGTAAACGACTCGAAATAACTCGGAAACCAGTCCCGTTACAAAATTAATAATCTGCAACACAATAACAATAGGAATAACCGAAAAGACGCCTATCAAGAAATCATTCAACAGCTTTTTAGTGAA
>NQJI01000027.1 GCA_002256705.1 Methylococcaceae bacterium NSM2-1 | reverse complement strand
AATTCCGCCACCGAATGCCCGTAGTAAACGCAAGGCTACCGGATGATCAGGCATACGCAATCCGACCGTGTTCTGGCCGCCAGTCACTACCAGCGGAACTTCGGGTCTTTTGTTCAATATCAATGCAAGGGGTCCAGGCCAGAAACGGGCCGCCAGCTGTTGTGCCGCATCAGGCACTGTCAGCGCCCAATCGTTAAGGCTGTCAACACTGGGAATATGAACAATGAGCGGATGGTCGGCAGGTCGCCCCTTGGCTTGGAAAATTCGCCGAACTGCATCAGAATTGGAAGCGTCAGCACCCAAACCGTAGACCGTCTCGGTTGGAAATGCAACCAGGCGACCCTGCCGCAATAAATGGGCCGCATAGTCAATGGCGGCATCATCTGCAAAAATAGGCTTCATGTTGTTTTTTTAAATAATTCTCTCATAGATTTCTGACCCCACCCCGCTACCTGATGACATGCTGCCAACATGACTTTTATATTTTAATACTGTTAACTGGATGGAATGCCTTCGGCTTGGAGCACTCGGGTTAAGTTTATAGACTTCAGGTCATGGTAAAGCCGCCCGCATTGTTCGCGCCCGGCATCAACAGGTTTGACATGCCCGTCGCTCAAGGGGATGAGGCGGTTATTTGCATGTTTGGCATGGATCAAACCTTGCAGCAAGCCAAAAGACATTGAACTGGCCGGCATCATTGCTGATAAGTCAAATCCACGGGAATGCCTTCGGCTAACAGGCCACCCATTAGCGTGCCGCCTTCGATGAAGATTTTCCGGTGCCCGTTTTTTTTTGATAGCGTATTGATCCAGCCACGTTTCCCAACCCGATGCGCAGCGTTTTAACTTCAGGATCGGCCAACAGCGCGGGTGGCCGTTTTTGTTATTCCATGTACGTCAAGGCGCTACTTTTGGCAGTATCCTTATCCATCTTGCTCGGTTTTATTTCGGGCTTGAGCGTTGCCTGCTCCAACTCAGTCATCCGTTTTTGCTGCCACACAAGCCATTACAACGACACATCGACTAGCAATGTGCGTGCTTCATTACTGATTTTAGGAACTACGGTTAAGGTATATCCATACGGCTATTTTAACCTGATTTTTACGTTGTTACCTGATTAACGAGAAGATACATTTTTTACTTCGTCAGCCGCTGAACTGCGGCATGAGATATCGCGCCCAGTATCACGGCATTGCTTTTAAAAACGGCATAGGCCGAAATGCCAGGTCTCAATCCCAATGCCAAGGCACTGACCTGCGATATTGTGGCTGCAAGGCTATCGCCACTGGGCAGTTGGATCACAACCTCTGAATCCACGCCGTCATATTGGACGCGGATCACCGTGCCGCGCAGACAGTTACGCGCTGACAACGGGTGGTCGCCCAGATCGGTGATGACGATAATCTCCGGGTCATTGATCAGCAGCACTACATCGCTGCCGATGCTGAGCTCAAGCAGCTTAAGCTCCGACAAAGCAAGCGAAGCAACAATCTGTTCGCCGCCTTTCAATTCGACTGACACTTCGGCATTGACGGCACTCGTTTGAATGGCGGTAATTGTGGCAAACAGCTGATTGGTTGCGGTGGTTTTGATCACCTGCCGCTTAAGGAGCATCCGTACATTGGGATCGTCCGCCAAACTCTGATTGAGTTCCTGCAAAAACTGCCGGTGTTGCAGCTCCAGCCGAGTAAAAAGGTGCAGCAACGATTGGCCGGCAGCGGTCAGGCAGGTACCGCCGCCCTTGCTGCCGCCGGTTGCGGTGGTAATCAACACTTTGGGGGCAAGATTGTTGGCGCGCTCGATCATCTGCCAGGCGCCTTTATAGCTTAAACCTGTTTGCTTGGCGGCCTGATTGATGGAGCCGCTCTGTTCTATCGCCCTCAGCAAGCCGATCATGCGGCTATCCAATGTGCCGGCCAGGCGCAATTCGCCCTCGACCCAGGTTGAGGTTATGCTGTCATCCGGTTTTTTGGGCATGTCATTATCTTAAAATGTGACGATTAAAAAAGGCTAAAACCCTCTTCTGCTCAAGCTTATTTCTTTATAAGAAACCAACTATTTCCAATTTACGTTATTTACTTTTGTACATAGCGAAATATACTAAGCCTGCGTTTTATTATCAATACTGCGAATCAGTTTTGTTTTTTCTTGAGCGTTCAGGCGTCGATGCCAGTTTGAAAATTGCGATTATAGGCCATCCATGATTTTGCAAAACAAACTTCTTTCTGATTCCACACTTAACCGGGCAATCAGTCTGATCGCCTCAAAATAACGATGGCGTCTTTCCCAGCCAAAAAGGGGCTATTGAACTTCTATACAACCAATGAGGAATTTAATATGAAAACAAGTGCACGCAATCAGTTTACCGGAACCGTCAGTGAAGTGCTTATCGGCGCGGTGAATGCCGAAGTTCATATCGGCTTGAAGGGAGGAGAAACCATCGTCGCCTCGATTACCAAGGAATCCGCCGAAACGCTGGCAATCAAGACCGGCCAGGAAGTTATTGCCCTGGTTAAGGCCCCGCAAATCATCCTCGTCACCGATTTTGGCGGCTACAAGATTTCGGCTCGCAACCAGTTGCCAGGCACGATAACGCAGGTTAAACCCGGCGCGGTTAACACCGAAGTCGATATCGAGTTGAAGGGAGGCGAGCAGGTCGCCGCCACCGTTACCAACGACAGCGTAGATACCCTGGGTTTGCGTAAAGGCCAATCTGTTACCGCAATCTTTAAGGCCGGTGCAGTGATTTTGGCTGTCGCCGGTTGATGTTTCTTGCAACCCGGCTGCAAACCGGTTTTCGGTTGCGGCCGGCACTTAGTTGCACAGGTATATACACAGCCATTTTATTACAAATACAATGAGTTGCAGATCAATCTTGCTCTCTCCTGCTGGACAAATCCGTCAGGAACTGATTTGGTCGCGCAAAGAGCGCCCACAGGGTTCCGGGCAGGACAGCCCGGAAACATTGGGTTAGGGAGAGGAGAATAAAAACAACTAGTTAAATCCCCCTCATCCCAGCCCTCTCCCTCAAGGGAGAAGGATCAGGCACTTGTGTAGATGCCTATGCCTTAATTAACAGAGGTTACCATGCTGCTGGAAATGAGTGTAAAAATGCGCCGGGGTCATTTAGACCTGACCACGCAATTGTCGATGAACGACTCAAGCGTCGGTCTGTTCGGCAAATCCGGGGTCGGCAAAAGCACGGTGCTCGGCTTGATCGCCGGCACCATCCAGCCACAAAGCGGGCATATCGTGCTGAACGGCAAAATTTTGTTTAACAGCCGCAAAGGCATCGTGATGCCTCGCGAGCAGCGTCCTGTGGGCGCTGTGCTTCAGGTCGACCGCGCCAATTCGGCTGAAACCGTTCGCGACAATCTGACCATCGCCTATCATCGCACGTTGAAACACAGGCGCCTTTTCAAACTGGATTTTTTAATCGGGCTGTTAGAACTGGACACTGTCTTCGACCATACCATTGCACTGCTTTCGCCGGCGAACGCCAACGGGTGGCGCTGGCCCGCTCACTGCTGAAATCGCCGCGGCTTTTACTATTGGACGAAACCTTTGCCGCTATCGGCAACGGCTACCGAATGCAGTTGCTGCCGATTCTGAAACGCTTGCAGAATGAACTGGGCTTGCCGGTTCTGTACGCCAGTCAGTCCCTGGGCGAGATTCTGGGGTTGACCGACAGGCTGATCGTGCTGGAGCAAGGCAAAGTCATGCACAACGGGTTGTTGCTTGACATCGCCAAGCAACATGGCATGTTGCGCTATCTGGGTATCCGCCAGATCGACAACACCTTGCCGGTGACCATCCTCAGTCACGACTATTTGTCCGGTTGCAGTCTGGCCCACAGCTTCGGTCTCCCCCTGACCTTACCTCTGCGTCCGCATTTGGCTGTCGGCAGCAAGACTCAGGTGTCGATATGCGCCAACGACATTGCGCTATCGCGCAGCCATATCAGCGGCATATCGATACAAAATCAGATCAGGGGGCGAATTTGTGCGCTGATTTCCAGCGGAGAAAGCCTGATCGTACAAGTCGATTGCGGCGGCACACTGCTGGCTGAAATTACGCCGGGTGCCTGCCGGGACATGGCTTTGCAGGAAGGCGATGACATCTATTGCCTGATCAAAACCCACTCCATTACATACCTCGCCGAGCTTGACGCCCAGCCCTATCATCGGGTAGTCAGCCATGGCGATGGCCATTATTACCTCGGCACCACCGGGTAGGAATTCGGCCACTCATTGCTTGAATAACCGGCCGCGCGGCGGCCTCTGGCGTTTTCTGCTGCCAACTCTCCATGATTATCCGTTAAATCCATCATACACAGTCTTGTTAGACACCTTTTTCGATTCCAATCCGAAGACCTTTCCACGAACGGCCCCACTTAAGAAAATCAAGCCGTCAATTATTTCACTATCGACAACAAGCTATTTTCATATACGTTATTTACATTAATACATAACGAATTATACTTGAGTCGTTTTTATTACAGAGACTTATACGAATAAGATCTTTATACATCGACGAAACAACGTAGATGAGTCTTCCAACTTACCATGACAGGTAATTGATGAAACGAAGAAAACATCTTGCAGGGGCTGCCTTCAGCCATGCACTAAACCTGATTGCCTGTGGCGGTTTGTACATGAGCAGCAGCGATGCTATTCAGGCAGCGGAAAAGAAAACTTACACCAGAGTGCCATTTGCCGCCTTCTCCAGCCAAATGTCCGATGCATTGTTGGGATCCGATAAATACGAAAAACCGGTCTGGAATCTGCAAGACGCACTGAAGTTGCCGAATTGGCTGTCGGCATCGCTGGAACAGCGCACCCGCTACGAAACCGTGGGCGGTCCTTTCAAAGCCGGCAGCAAAGGTGGCGATCAGCAAATTCCGCTGCAAACCACGCTATGGCTGGAAGCCCGCATGAGTTCATTCCGGCTTGGCACCGAGTTCATGGATGCTCGCGCATTGAATTCCGATAGCGGCACCGGGGTGAATAACACCATGAGCGATAGTTGGGATTTTTTACAAGCTTATGGCGCTTGGGCCGACCAGAATGTTTTATACAGTGGCATCGGTGCCGAGGTGGTTGCTGGCCGGCAAACCCTGAATCTCGGCAGCCGGCGGCTGGTGGCGAGGAACGCAATGCGCAACACCATCAACAGCTTTACCGGAGTAAAGCTGCGCCTGCTCGATTACGGTAACTGGCAATTCAACGGCTTTGTCAGCGCTCCGGTAAACCGCCTCCCGACTTCATCAACCGCTCTTCTCGACAATGGACAGGTTTTCGACCGGGAAAACACGCACACCTGGTTTTCCGGTGGTTTTCTGGAACTGTACGACCTGGGCTGGAACATCAACAGCGAGGTTTATCTATATCATATTGACGAAGGTACAAGCGCCAGCGCTCCAACCCGCCATCGCCGCTACTTTACACCCGGCATGCGTTTTTACATCAAACCCGCCAAGGCGGAATTTGATTTTCAACTGGAAACCATCGGCCAGTTCGGCACGGTACAGGCAACCACCGCTCCCAACAGCCAGAATCTCAACCATACCGCCTGGTATCAGCATGCCGATGTCGGCTACACTTTCGATATACCGTGGTCGCCCCGACTGGCTTTTGTATACGACTACGCCAGCGGCGACCAAAATCCCAACGACAACAAAGACCAGCGTTTTGATACCCTGTTCGGCGCCCGCCGTTTCGAGTTTGGTCCCACCGGTATTTACGGCGCATTCTCCCGCGCCAACATCAACACGCCCGGCTACCGCATCAACATTTCGCCGCGCCCCGATGTACTAGCCACGCTTAGCCATCGAGTATTCTGGCTGGCAGCAGCAAAAGATTGCTGGGGCGGAACTACCTGTAGCGGTACCAGTTTTATTCTTCAGGACCCAACCGGCCGTAGCGGCAATAATCTAGGCCAACAGCTGGAATTAACAACGCGGTGGGATTTCAACAGCAGCCTGAATTTTGAAACCGGCTGGGCGCATTTGTTTAAAGGCTCATTCGCCAAGGATGCACCCAGAGCTCCGGCTCCTGTGGATGTCGATTATTTTTATGTACAAAGCATGCTTAGATTTTAAGGCACTATTTATGACGATCTGTGCCGGGAACCCTGCTTGGCAACCATTGCCAAGCTCCATTTATATTCACCTTTGGAGATGATTTATGTTACAAACTACCCTTTCGCGTGTTTTCATAACGTTAGCATTGCTGTTAGTTGGCCAAACAAGTTGGGCCGCTTCAGTCCTGGTCGCCGTCGCAGCTAATTTCAGCAAACCGATGACGGAAATCGCCGCAGAATTTGAAAAGGCTACCGGCCACAGCGCCAAATTATCGTTTGGTTCATCCGGCAAATTCGTCTCCCAGATAGAAAACGGTGGACCTTTTGAAGTGCTGTTGTCGGCAGACGAAAAAAGCCCTCAGAAATTAGAGCAATCCGGTCTGACTGTACCAGACAGTCAATTCACTTACGCATTGGGCAAGTTAGTACTGTGGTCGGCTAAACCGGGTTATGTCGACAATCAGGGAAAAATTCTGACAACTGGCGGTTTTAAACATCTGGCCTTGGCTGATCCCAAACTGGCGCCTTACGGTCTGGCGGCAATGGAAGTGTTGAAAAAAATGGGACTCATGGAAAAATTACAACCCTTGTTCGTGCAGGGTGAAAACATCGCGCAAACTTACCAATTCATTAGTACCGCTAATGCCGAATTGGGCTTTGTGGCATTGTCGCAAGTTATAGAAAATGGCAAAATTGCGACCGGTTCGGGCTGGATTATTCCTGGCGATTACTATGCGCCGATCCGGCAAGGCGCGGTACTGATGAAGAAGGGCGCCGAAAACCCGGCCGCGCCAGCTTTGCTGGACTATTTAAAATCCGCTCCGGCATTGGCTATTATCGAGAAATACGGTTACGACTTGCCCCAAAAATAACTGATATTAAATTAAATTTACCACGAAGACACGAAGAGCACGAAGGTTTAAATAAATTTAGATCTAAATATCTAAAGTGTAGAAAAAAAGCCCTCTCCAGAGGGAGAGGGTTAGGTGAGGGGAAATTAGACTAGCATAATTATTTGATTCCATAGTCCCAAATTGATCTCTTAAAATGTTAAATAACTTCGTGTTTTTCGTGTCTCCGTGGTCTATTCTGAATGAAGAAGGTAACATCAAATAATACACGAGACAATTATGCTAACTCCCGCCGATCTTGACACCTTGCTGCTAACATTCAAAGTGGCCAGTATCGCCACCTTGTTGATGTTACTGCTCGGCACCCCGCTAGCCTGGTGGCTTGCCCGGACTCATTCCGCCTGGAAAGGCATGATCAATGCAATCGTAGCGCTGCCGCTGGTGCTGCCGCCGACGGTATTGGGTTTCTATTTACTGGTACTGATGGGCCCGTCCGGGGCAATCGGTGAATTTACCAACTGGCTGGGTTTGGGTACATTGCCGTTTACCTTTGCCGGATTGGTGATCGCCTCGGTTCTTTATTCCATGCCGTTTGTTGTACAACCTTTGCAGGCAGCATTCACCACCATCGGCGAGCAGCCTTTGGAGGCGGCGGCAACCTTGCGCGCCGGCCCCTTGGATACGTTTTTCAGCGTTGTCGTACCACTGGCGAAACCCGGATTCTTGACCGCCGCTATTTTAGGGTTTACCCATACTGTCGGTGAATTCGGAGTGGTATTGATGGTCGGCGGCAACATTCCCGATAAAACCCGCGTCGTGTCGGTGCAAATCTACAATCATGTCGAAGCCCTGGAATACAGCGAAGCCCACTGGCTGGCCGGCGTGTTGCTGGTGTTTTCGTTTAGCGTACTTCTGGTGCTCTACACAGTGCTGAAAACCCAACCTGTTGCCCATCAATTGAAATGACTCAACCTATCACTGCCTGCTTTCAACTCGATTACGGCGCGTTTCAACTGGCGGTTGATCTGTGTTTGCCGGGTTCCGGCATTACCATGCTGTTTGGCCATTCCGGTTCCGGCAAAACCACGCTGCTACGCTGCATCGCCGGACTACAACACGCGCCGCAGGGTTTTCTGGAAATCAACGGCAGTTGTTGGCAGGATAGCGAACGTGGCGTGTTTCTGCCTACGCATAAACGATCATTAGGTTATGTGTTTCAGGAAGCCAATCTGTTTGCGCATTTGACGGTAGAGAATAACTTGCAGTTTGGCTTGAAGCGGATAGGCAAACCATCGAACACTGCCGATCTTCAGCACATACTGGAATTGCTGGGCATCGGCCATTTACTTAAACGCATGCCGGATCGCTTGTCCGGCGGTGAACGGCAGCGGGTTGCCATCGCCCGAGCGCTGGTACTGAATCCCGAAGTGCTGCTGATGGACGAACCGTTGGCAGCACTGGATTTCAAGCGCAAACAGGAAATCCTGCCGTTTCTCGGTCGTCTGCATCAGGAACTGAGTATTCCAGTACTGTACGTCACCCACTCTCAGCAGGAAGTCGCGCAACTGGCCGATCATCTTGTGATTCTAGCAGACGGCCGGTCACTAGCCTCGGGACCGCTATCGGAAACGCTGAGCCGTCTCGACGTACCGCTGGCGCAAGACAGGGACGCCGCCACGGTTTGGCCGGTAACTGTCTCCGAACACGAAATCGACTATCATCTCACCCGAGTTACCTTTACCGGCGGCACACTCAGCTTGCCCATGGTCGATGCTGCAATCGGCACACCGCTACGCGTGCAGATATTCGCACGCGATGTCAGCATCGCCCTTGAGGTGCCGGCCGCCACCAGCATTCTCAATGTGCTGCCGGCAAGCATCACCGGCCTCGCCGACGATCGCGGCGGTCAAAGCGTGGTGCGGTTGCAGGTTGGCAATCAGGCGCTACTGGCGCACATCACCCGAAAATCAGCATTTTTGCTGGGTTTACAAGCCGGCATGGCAGTTTATGTGCAGATCAAGGGTACATCGATATTGAATTAATAGACTCGTTGGAGACTTGACGCAAGCAAATGCGCGCAATCAGTTTGTAAGTATCAGTATCGTTAGAGATATACTTCAAATGTCGGCTGAGCCGGATTCGAATGCCGGAGCATTTATATCATCAGTTGACGATAACAATTTCTATCAATACTTCATCGGGATTCACCGCATCGCCTTTGACGACGTAAAGTGCTTTGACAATACCGGCTATCGGCGCGGTAATTTCTGTTTCCATTTTCATGGCTTCCGTCACCAGTACGCCCTGCCCCGCCAACACCTGCTGACCTTCCTTGACCATCACATCAAGAATATTACAAGGCATGCTGGCTACAACATCGCCTGGCGACGAAGGGCGCGGGCGCTTGCTGGCAATGGTGCTTTTAACCGCACCCTGAACGCCGCCATCCAGAACAATCTCGTCCAGTGTTTCCACAACAATATCTTCAGGAACGCCATCCACGGTGAAATAAAAATGCCGCAACATCTGATTTTTTGGCCCGGCGCCGGTCACTTTGACATGATAGGATTCGCCATGCAGCGCTACATTAAATTCTGTTGGCGCTTTTTTTACGCCGTCGTCTCTTCTTGATTCCAATTCCAGCGGTTCGGGTACCAGATTGCCTGTCGAACGTTGCTCCAGAAACTGCTTGCCAACTTCAGGAAATAAAGCGTAACTGAGTACATCTTCATCGTTTTTTGCCAGGAACCCTATTTCATGACGCAACGTTTCAAACTCGGGTTTAAGCAGATCAGCAGGCCGGCAGTCAATCAATTCCTCCTTGCCTATGGCTCGCTTTTGCAGGTCGCTATCGACGGGTGCAGGGGCTTTACCATAGCCGCCTTGCAGGTAGCGTTTGACTTCATTGCTAATGGTTTCATAGCGCTTGCCGGTCAATACGTTCAGCACAGCCTGGGTACCGACAATCTGCGAAGTGGGCGTGACCAGTGGCGGATAACCCAGATCCTTGCGGACTTCGGGGATTTCCTTATAGACTTCACCAATACGATCCAGCGCATTTCTTTCACGCAGTTGATTGGCCAAATTGGAGATCATGCCGCCTGGCACCTGGAAAACATGCACCTGAGTGTCAATACCGGTAAATTCACTTTCAAAGTCACTTTCAAAGCGGCGATATTTTTTCCTGACCTCGGCAAAGTAACTGTTTACTGCCTGCAGTTTATCCAGATCCAAACCGGTGTCATAGCTTGTGTCATGCAATGCTATAACCAGACTTTCGGTAGGTGGATGGCTGGTGCCGCCTGACCAGGAGGACAAAGCGGTATCAATATGCTGGCAACCCGCTTCTATGGCTTTCAGCTGACACATTTCAGCTAAACCGGATGTCGCATGGCAATGTAAATGCAGCGGTAAGTCAATCTCATCTTTAAGCGCTTTAACCAATGCACTGGTCATGTAGGGTGTCAGCAACCCCGCCATGTCCTTGATTGCAATCGAGTCGCAACCCAGAGCTGCCAGTCCTTTACCGAGAGTAACAAAACTCGTTATGTTATGCACCGGACTGGTGGTGTAACAAATAGCGCCTTGGGCATGTTTGCCAGCTTCCTTGGTAGCCTGAATAGCGGTTTTTAAGTTGCGTATGTCGTTTAGGGCATCAAAAATACGGAACACATCCATCCCTTTATCCGCCGCTTTCAGGATGAACGCCCGCACCACATCATCGGAGTAATGACGGTAACCCAGCAGATTTTGCCCCCGTACCAGCATTTGTAAACGCGTATTAGGCAATGCGGCTTTTAATTTGCTCAAGCGCTCCCACGGATCTTCTTTCAGAAACCGCAGACAGGCATCGAACGTTGCGCCGCCCCAGCATTCCAGGGACCAATAACCGATGTCATCAAGCATTGCACAGGCCGGCAACATATCCTCGGTACGCAGCCGGGTTGCAATCAGCGATTGATGCGCATCACGCAATATAACGTCGGTAATATAAACTTTTTGCATTGGTTTTTCCTGTGTCACAAACCGGTATGAGCCGCGATAACAGCGGCGATAACACTGGCCAATACTTCAGGCCGTGGTTTATTTGAATAATTGACGAGTTCGGGATATTTTTCGACAAATCCGGTATTGAACACGCCGGCACAAAACTCGGGATGCCCCAGGATTTCCAGATAATAAGGAATGGTCGTTTTAATCCCGAATAGTCCCATATCACGCAAGGCGCGCTCGCCACGCTTAATCACATCACTCCAGGTGTGTGCGCTGACAATCACCTTGGCTACCATGGAATCATAAAACGGGGGAATGTCATAACCCGTGTAAATAGCCGTGTCGGTGCGAACACCCGGACCACCCGGCGCGTAGTAACGGGAAATTTTACCGAAACTGGGCAGAAAACTGTTTTGCGGATCTTCCGCATTAATCCGAAACTGTATCGCATAACCGCGCCGGCCTATCTCTTCCTGTTTAAATCGTAAGGGCAAGTTAGCAGCGACCCGGATTTGTTCCTCGATAATATCCACACCGGTAATGGTTTCCGTAATCGTGTGCTCCACTTGCACACGCGTATTCATTTCCATAAAGTAGAACCGGCCGTTTTCATCAAGCAAAAACTCCACCGTACCCGCATTGGTATAACCGACCGCCCTGGAGGCAAGCACAGCAAGCCCGCCCAGATATTGACGTTGCGCTTCTTCAAGCTGGGGAGACGGCGCAATTTCAATCAGTTTTTGATTGCGGCGCTGTATAGAACAGTCACGCTCGTAAAGATGAATGGTATTGCCATGATGATCTGCCAGAATCTGTACTTCAATATGCCGTGGATTGACAATGCACTTTTCCAGAAACACATCAGCGCTGCCAAAGGCTTTGGTGGCTTCGGAAATAACTCGCTGATAATTCCTTTGTAGTTCATCGGCACACTCACACCGCCTGATACCTCTGCCACCGCCGCCGGATGTGGCTTTGAGCATAACCGGATAGCCAATTTTTTCAGCAATGGCCAGCGCTTCTTCAACACTGTCAAGATTGCCCTCGGAACCTGGCGTGACGGGAATGCCCGCCGCTATCATCGCTTTTCTGGCTTCGGTTTTATCGCCCATACGTTGAATGACATCCGCATCCGGACCGATAAAAACAATGCCGCGTTCCTTGCAAGCCCTTGCGAATTGGGCATTCTCGGCAAGAAATCCATATCCCGGATGAATGGCATCACACCCCGTCGTTGCCGCCAGATTTACCAGACCATAGACATTAAGATAACCCGCCAGAGGTTCACTGCCAATGCAGTAGGATTCATCGGCTTTTTTGACATGCAGGGAAAAACGGTCAGCTTCCGAATAAATAGCCACTGAACGTATGCCCATTTCAGCACAGGCACGAATAATGCGGACGGCGATTTCACCACGATTGGCGATTAGAATCTTGCGCAACATAAAATTCCTGGTACTCCCAAAAACACAACAAAACCACAAGCTCACAAGCTCAAACGGCAAATATCCCCAAGCGTTATCCTGTTCTTAAGCTAAAGGTGATTTTATTTTACCTTGTATAAACATTCTACTACATCAGACATCGCCAGTTTTGAAGAAAAATCAAGATAATCTGTCATCTTGACAGCTATAGTCGGCAGCACATCCTTTAAGCGCAAGCAGGTATTTAGATCAAACATCACCATCCATCCGCTCATGTCCAGAAATAACAGCCTAACAATGGTCGCAGTGTAAAGCGTGGTCAGTTTTATTCTCTGGGCTGAAGACAAATATTGCGAATATAGGAATATTTATGTTTTGTGTCATAACCAGGCATTTAACTGTTACTTCATGAACTGGTGAGATGCCAGGCAACTTGCGGCATGGACGATAATATCCATGCGCAGCAATGGACAACCATAAATAGAAAAAAGATGAGATGGCACTGGCATTTATCGGGGTGAAAAATATGTCCGATAAATTCTTCAAGAATAAACGAGATCCACTGATACGAAACCTGAACAATTGAGAGCATTGAGTACAGTAATCTGAACACCAAAGCTGACATGATAACAATACTGCTAGTCAGGGCGAACCAATCCCATCACAATTTTTCGATAGACTACTGGAAGCACACTAACTCCCTACTCCCGAAGGGCTCAAGTAAAATCCTTTATTATCCAGGGAATTCACTTGATAACCCTTCATCATTAACGTTACTTCAACCCATTTACTAGAAAATTATAAGGAAACCCGGTGAATATCGGGCACTTGTGCCGCTTCTGTGTAACAAAAATTAAGATTTGTTAATTTACTATCTTAAATATGTATATGCAGCCATGAACGGAAAGTTACTGTTCAATCACTCCAGGCATTTTGTACAAACGGTGTCTCATTAGGATTTCAGTATATTAAACAGATGATATTATTGAATCAAATGACGGCATTGAGCGGTCATGTTTTCGATATTTGGCGACGTGCCGGCTTACCGTGCGACCCGCGCGGTTGGCTGCAAGATCAACGGCGGCGTAAAGGCTGCTCTCGACATCGTCAATGACCACATCAGGTTGATGGGGAATTACCACCTGAATATGACAGCGCTTATCAACGCCGCCTTTGGGGCCATTAATATCCGAAAGTCGTACCACAATACGCTGGATATAATCGTTATTGCCAGTTAAAGAGCTGTTAATGCGTTTAACTACATAACTACGCAATGTTTCAGTCAGGGAAACGTTACGGGCTTGAATATCAATTATCATGATCTACACCTACTGGTTATTTCCAAATGAGCTTTAAAACTACAGGGAATTTTTATAAATAAAAAGTCGAATATTCTTTATTATTACATCGAATTAATCGATTAAATATTCCAAAAACAGCACGTATTAGCAAACACATCGAATAATTCGAATATAAATGAAACTATATTCACCTATGTTTTTTCCAAATGGGTGAATTCTATTCAACAAATATCACTGGATTTGTTTAACTATGATTAATTACAAACACCTGCACTACTTTTGGATGGTTGCTAATGAAAAAAGTATAGTCAAAGCCAGCAAACAATTAAACCTTACTCCTCAAACTATCAGCGGGCAACTGAGTTCATTGGAGGAATCTCTGGGCGTTTCATTATTTAATCGCGTAGGCCGTCATCTTGAACTCACTGATGCAGGGCGCATGGTTTTAACATACGCCGATGAAATTTTTTCCTTGGGCAGTGAACTGCAAAATGCCATTCACAATCAACCCGAAAAAACAGTATTAACTTTTAAGGTCGGTATTGCTGATGTTGTACCTAAATCCATTGCTTATCGACTCCTGGAGCCCGCCTTACATTTGCCGGAGTCAGTTCGTATTTGTTGCAAGGAAAATAATCTTGATTCCCTGCTGGGCGATCTCATACTGCATAAACTTGATCTGGTCATATCTGATAGCGCTATACCGCCAGACAATAATATCCACGGTTTCAGTCACCCACTGGGAGAGTCTGATCTTACTTTTTTTGCTACCCCGCAACTAACTGATACTTTAAAAAAAGACTTCCCGGGATGCCTGAATAATGCTCCATTCTTATTGCCGGGCAACGCAACGGGTATAAGGGTTCAACTGCAGCAATGGTTTGATAAATTGCATATTCATCCATGCATTGTTGGTGAGTTTGATGATAGCGCATTAATGAAGGAATTTGGTCAAGCAGGAGTCGGTATTTTTGCCGCACCCACTGCAATCAAAACAGAAATGGAAAAAACGCACTCCGTTATTCCGATTGGCCACGCCCAGGATTTGATTATTCGCTTTTACGCTATTTCAGTAC
>NQJI01000215.1 GCA_002256705.1 Methylococcaceae bacterium NSM2-1 | reverse complement strand
AGAGACTGGCGTTTATTTGCGTGTTGTTAAGAATACACTGGCAAAACGTGCTGTCGCGGGAACAGAATTTGAGTGTATGCAAAATGGACTAGTGGGTCCATTATTGATTGCATTTTCTATGGAAGATCCGGGTTCAGCCGGACGTTTGATCAGTAATTTTGCCAAAACGCATGACAAATTAATCACGAAGATTGTTGCAATTGGCGGTCAGGCATTTGATGGCTCTGAGCTTGCACGATTGGCGAGTCTTCCTACTCGTGACCAAGGCATCAGCATGTTAATGTCTGTAATGAAAGCACCTGTAGAGAAATTTGTGCGTACGTTGGCGGCTGTCAAAGATCAAATGCAAGAAGCCGCATAAGCACTATTATCCAGTTTAAAACCTATTATTTTAGAGGAATACACAATGGCGATCTCACAAGCCGATATCTTGGAAGCGGTCTCTAATATGACCATTATGGAAATCGTTGATTTAATTTCAGCGATGGAAGAAAAATTCGGCGTATCTGCGGCTGCGGCAGTAGTAGCAGCTCCTGCAGCGGCTGCCGCAGTAGTTGAAGAGCAAACAGAATTTGATGTTATTTTGACATCTTTTGGCGAAAATAAAGTTGCTGTTATTAAATCAGTACGCGGTATCACTGGTTTAGGCTTAAAAGAAGCCAAAGATGCAGTTGAGGGCGTTCCTACAGTACTGAAAGAGGGCGTACCTAAAGCTGAAGCTGAAGACATTAAAAAGCAGCTTACTGAAGCGGGCGCTACTGTCGAAATTAAATAAAAAATTTTTGACGCAATTAAAGAGACGCAACTGTTGCGTCTCTACTTAAAGTATGGCTGGTGGCTTGTGTCACCGGCCTTTTACTGTTTGTAACAAATACACAGTAGCAACAATTCATGACGAAAAGGTTTGGAAGCGATATGTCCTACTCTTTTACCGAAAAAAAGCGTATTCGAAATAACTTTGGGAAAAGTACAGAAGTACTTGAGGTTCCCTATCTCCTGGCAACTCAAATTAATTCATACGCCGGCTTTTTGCAATCTGGCGTTTCGCCTGAAAAACGTGCAGACATAGGATTGCATGCAGCATTCTCCAGTGTTTTTCCAATTGAAAGCCATTCCGGCTATGCGGTGCTGGAATATGTGAAGTATAGATTAGGGGAGCCCACTTTTGACGTAAGAGAGTGTCAACAAAGAGGTGCAACCTATGCTGCCCCTTTACGGGTATTAGTGCGCCTGGTTATCTATGATAAAGAAGCCGCCGCTAATGCCAAGGTGGTTAAAGACATACGCGAACAGGAAGTCTACATGGGCGAATTGCCCTTGATGACAGATAATGGCACTTTCGTCATCAATGGCACTGAGCGCGTCATTGTGTCTCAATTACATCGTTCACCGGGTGTATTCTTCGACCATGACAAAGGCAAAACGCATTCGTCCGGGAAATTATTATTTAATGCCCGGGTAATCCCTTACCGCGGCTCCTGGCTGGATTTTGAATTTGACCACAAGGACTGCGTTTATGTGCGGATCGACCGCCGCAGAAAAATACCCGCTACGATTTTACTCAGGGGTCTAGGCTACAATAACGAAGAAATGATTAACATTTTCTTCGAAACCAACAAATTTACCCTGACTGCTGAAAAATGCCTGTTCCATATTGTCCCTGAAAGAATGCGCGGTGAAATTGCAGCATTTGATATTAAACACAAGGATCAGATATTGGTAGAAGAAGGGCGGCGAATTACTGCCAAGCATATTCGTGAAATGAATAAAGCAGGCTTGACTGAAGTTCAAGTTCCAAGAGAGTACCTGACAGGCAAAATTCTGGGTCATAATCTGATCGATCAAACGACGGGTGAGCTGGTTGCCAATGTCAATGATTTAGTTACACCAGTTATAATTGATCGTTGCATAGACAGCGGCATTACTGAAATTGATACCCTGTTTGTAAACGACCTGGATAATGGACCTTATATAAGTAATGCGATGAGGCTGGATACAACCACGAATGCTTTGGAAGCCCTGGTTGAAATCTATCGCATGATGCGTCCCGGCGAGCCGCCTACTAAAGAATCAGCCGAAAATTTGTTTCAGAATCTGTTTTTTACCGACGATAGATATGATTTATCTACTGTTGGTAGAATGAAATTTAATCGTCGATTAGGGCGTGAAGAAACCACGGGTCCTGGCACATTAACCAAAGAAGACATTATTGCTGTCCTCAAAGAGTTGATCGCTATCCGTAACGGTAACGGCACGGTTGACGATATTGATCATTTAGGTAACAGACGGGTACGTTCGGTTGGTGAAATGATCGAAAATCAATTTCGTGTCGGTTTGGTCAGAGTTGAGCGGGCGGTTAAGGAACGTTTGACGCTGGCAGATTCAGAAGGCCTGATGCCGCAAGAAATTATTAATGCGAAACCGGTTTCTGCCGCTGTAAAAGAATTTTTTGGTTCAAGTCAATTGTCGCAGTTTATGGATCAAAATAATCCATTGTCGCAAGTGACGCATAAGCGCCGGGTATCCGCCTTGGGGC
The DNA here is from genome assembly GCA_002256705.1 of Methylococcaceae bacterium NSM2-1. Classification (GTDB taxonomy): domain Bacteria; phylum Pseudomonadota; class Gammaproteobacteria; order Methylococcales; family Methylomonadaceae; genus Methylobacter_C. Next base: position 2,117 of record NQJI01000215.1, on the reverse strand, counting down.
CCGGTGGTTTGGCAAGAGAGCGTGCGGGTTTTGAAGTCCGTGACGTACATGCCACGCATTATGGCCGCGTATGTCCAATTGAGACACCTGAAGGACCCAATATTGGCTTAATAAACTCTTTATCAGTTTATGCGCGTACCAATCACTATGGTTTCCTGGAAACACCTTATAGAAAAGTAATCGATGGCATAGTAACAGATCAGGTTGATTATCTGTCCGCTATTGAAGAAGGTGAATTTGTTATTGCTCAGGCCAGTGTTGCCGTTGATGAGAACGGCAAGCTGGTAGAAGGCTTGGTATCCTGCCGGCATAAAGATGAATTTGCTTTGGCAATGTCTGACACTGTGCAGTATATGGATGTGTCGTCAAAACAGATTGTATCGGTCGCGGCGTCCATTATTCCGTTCCTTGAGCATGATGATGCTAACCGTGCATTGATGGGTTCAAACATGCAACGTCAGGCTGTTCCTACATTAAGAGCAGAAAAGCCGTTGGTGGGCACGGGCATGGAAAGTGACTGTAGTCGCTGCCCGTGGCGGTAGCATTGAAGCGGTGGATGCAGCAAGGATAGTGGTGCGCGTCAATGATACGGAAACCGAAACAGGTGCGCCGGGTGTTGATATTTACAATTTGACAAAATACACGCGCTCTAATCAAAACACCTGTATTAATCAAAAACCTTTGGTAAAACCGGGAGATATAGTTAACGCGGGTGATATTCTGGCAGATGGCCCATCCACCGATATGGGTGAATTGGCGTTGGGACAGAATATGTTGGTCGCGTTTATGCCCTGGAATGGCTATAACTTTGAGGATTCTATTTTAGTATCCGAGCGCGTTGTAAAAGAAGACCGTTTTACTACGATTCACATCGAAGAAAAAACTTGCGTCGCGCGGGATACCAAACATAGCCCGGAAGAAATTACTGCCGATATTCCCAATGTCAGCGAAGAAGCCTTAGCCAAACTTGATGAGTCAGGGATCGTCTACGTAGGAGCGGAAGTTAAGGGTGGTGATATTCTGGTGGGCAAAGTCACACCAAAAGGTGAGACTCAATTAACTCCGGAAGAAAAATTACTACGTGCAATTTTTGGCGAAAAAGCCGCAGACGTAAAAGATACCTCATTGCGCGTTCCTGGTAGTATTGAAGGTACGGTTATTGATGTCCAGGTGTTTACTCGAGACGGCGTAAAGAAAGACAAACGAGCACTTGATATTGAACAAGAAGAAATCAAGCGTTACAGAAAAGACCTTGATGATCAGCTTAAAATTCTCGAAGAAGACATATTCGCTCGTGTTGCCAAACTGCTGATTGGTAAAGTTGCTATGTCAGGACCAGGCGGACACAAGGCGGGAACTGAAATAACACAAGACTATCTTAATGGTTTAAGGCATTCAGAGTGGCTAAAAATCAAGATGAAGGATGAAGATATTAATCTTCAACTGGAAACCGTTGCTGCCCAGGTCGAGCAGCAAAGAAAGGATTTTGATGAGAAATTTGAAGTTAAACGCAAAAAAATTACCATGGGTGATGATTTGGCACCAGGAGTGCTGAAAATGGTCAAGGTTTATTTGGCGGTTAAACGACGCATACAGCCAGGAGATAAAATGGCTGGCCGGCACGGAAATAAAGGTGTTATTTCCATGATCAGGCCTATTGAAGACATGCCGTACACAGCAGACGGTAATCCTGTGGATATTGTCTTGAATCCATTGGGTGTGCCTTCGCGGATGAATGTAGGGCAGGTTCTTGAAACACATTTAGGCTGGGCTGCAAAAGGTTTAGGCATAAAGATAGGTAAAATGCTGGAAGCCAAATATGATGCCGAGAAAGCTAAAGTGACTGCTATCAGAGAATATCTCGACAAAATCTATAACAGCAGTGGTCGTAAAGAAGATCTGGATTCATTTACCGATAAAGAAATTCTGGAAATGGCGGCCAATCTGGTTGGCGGCGTACCTATGGCGACACCCGTATTTGATGGTGCGAGCGAAGATGAAATTCGCACTATGTTAAAGCTGGCTGATTTGCCTGAACACGGGCAAATTACACTTTATGATGGCTTGACGGGCGAGCCATTTGAACGGGAAGTGACTGTCGGTTATATGTATATGTT
>NQJI01000214.1 GCA_002256705.1 Methylococcaceae bacterium NSM2-1 | reverse complement strand
TCTGTTACCCTTGTTAGCAGCGGCGGCGCCCAAAAAGGCAGATGCTGCAACAGAGGGGTTAACCAGTTTCGACGTTGAACAGCTGGTGCGACAAGGCATTCCTGACGCAAAAGTCCTGGTCGAAGGCGAAGGGTGCGATTTATTGATTACTGTTGTCAGTGAGCAATTCATCGATCTGTCCCTGGTTAAAAAACAGCAACTGGTTATGGCAACCTTGAAAGAGCCCCTGGCCTCGGGAAAACTCCACGCGGTTAGCGTCAAAGCGTATACCCAGGATGAGTGGCAGGCGTTACAGGTGAACAAAGAGCCAGGATTGCTGCAAATACAACTTTAAAATGGGCTTATCGTGGGAGCGGCTAAAGCCGCTCCCACAAAAATGCAAATGCTAAAGTAGTTTTATATTCATTCCTTAGCGAGGAAATTATGGCCAAAGTAGGTATTTTTTTTGGAACTGATACCGGAAATACGCGGCGCATTGCAAAAGATATTGCAACTGCATTGGGTTCGGCTATTGCTGCAAAACCAGTGAATGTCCGCAATGCCAGCGTGACGGATATGCTGGCCTATGACATGCTGATCTTGGGCACGCCGACGTATGGCGAAGGCTTGTTACCCGGCTTATCCACCGGTAACGCTACAGAAAGCTGGGAAGAGTTTTTGCCGACGCTGGCAGGACAGGATTTTAGCGGTAAAAAGGTGGCGATTTACGGGCTGGGCAATCAAAAAGGTTACCCGACGGAATTCGTTGATGCCGTGTTTTATTTATACGAGCAGTTTAAACACTGTGGCGCCACCATAATAGGCGAATGGGCTACGGAAGGTTATCACTTCAAGGCCTCTAAGGCCGTCGTTGATGGGCGCTTTGTAGGCCTGGCCCTGGATCAGGAAAACCAGAAAGACTTGACACCGGAAAGACTGGATACCTGGTTAAAAATGTTGGCAGAGGCTTGGGATTAGGAACAGGTAAAAGGAGAAAGGCATAAGGTTAAAGGTGAAAAAACCAATTTTTATACGGGGTCGCACTTTAGCCTTGAACCTGTGGTTAATCATTACGATTATTTTATGGCAGTGGTATCAGCCCAAGTATCTAACAATCCGCTGCAAATGATTTAGTAAGGAACGGCTATGGCAAACGACAAATTAAAACCCATCTGCACGCTTCGTGAACTGCATGAATCACGTTTTTTAGTTCGTCGGATTAGCTATAAAAAGCAGCCGATTTCGGCCATTATTTTCGCGTTTGAAGGCAATGCCTATGCTTACGTCAATCATTGTATGCACATGCATAGGCCCCTAAACTGCGAACAGGATGCGATTTTTGATGAAACCGGCTTATATCTGCGTTGCTCGATGCATGGATTTATCTTTGATCCTAAAACGGGAGAATGCCAAAGCCCGGTTTGTTTTGGGCAACGCTTGCAAGCACTGCGTCTGGAAGAAATTGACGGCACCCTTTATTTTGCCGAAAAGCACCTGGCCCTGATCGATTAGATGGTGAAAGCGATGATAGAAGAATTAGCGGTAGTCGTGAAAATAGAAAATCATCAAGTCTGGGTCGAAAGCGGGCCAAATAGCGCTTGCGGCGGATGCCAACAAAAAGCTTCGTGCACAACCAACGCAATCGGCAGCGTTCTTAAGAAGAAGTCAGTACCGGTCGATTGCGATATTCAATTAAAAGCCGGCGATGAGGTCATGGTCGCCATCGATGAAAACCTGTTGTTACAGGCTTCCTTATTATTGTATCTGGTGCCGTTAATAGCCCTGTTTACAGGCGCAGGCATTGCCGACTGGCTGTTGGCGGATGACGCCCTATACGCAGACTTATGGATTGCCGGCAGCGCCTTGCTGAGTTTTCTGTTTTCTTTGTGGTTGATCAATCAAGCGCAAAATCTGTTGATTCTGAACTACTATGCCCGGCCTGTTGTAGTCAGGAAGCTATAACCCGGCGTGCCACTATGAATGTTTGGGCCATTGATAAAGATATGCCGCTTAAGCTTCTGTTGTTGGAACTGGTGCATCGTTACGGTGAAAACACGCTGGCGTTGAATACGCGGGAACAACATCATCAAGCCATCGATATTTGCATGCTTGATGACCCAAGCCTTTCCGCCTATGTCTACACCTTTGGCCAGTCCACCGGGCGTTACGGCATAGACCTGAGATACCCCATTTCCGCCCATAATATTGTCGGTGAAAATGAAAACCTGACTTTGGATCAAATCATAGAAATCATCTCTACTCATCTATTCTAAATACATCCTGCACATCATATGAATCCTGAACAATACACAGAGTGCCGTTATTTCGTCAGTTACAGCGGCATCAGACTCCCGCTTAAGCTGGTCAACGAGATAACAGAAGCCAGTTTAACAAATCGAAATACCTATTACCGTGGCTATTTTGACGCCAATGACAACATGCTGCTGTGCCAGAAAGTGGTTTATGGCGAAGTGGAATCCGAACATCAATACCACTATTACGATAATGGCGTTCTAAAGCGGGCCCAAATTACTGAAGATGATGAAGTCAGGGAAATTTATTTTAATGAGTTGGGTGAAATGGTTTGATTTGAAAGGTAGGGATGGAACTCGTTGACGGCCTCTGCTTGTCAAGCCGGCTTATTGATCTGACATTTACGCTATCACTTCAGTTGGAACAACTATGACAGATCGCGACAACGTACTTTGGTTAAAATGCTGGCGAGACCAGCGAACCGGTTTCAACCAGAAAACGGTGAATCAACTTCTTACCAGATTCTGGCCCAGTCTTGATCTGGTTCAAGGAAGTCGAGTGTTTGTCCCTCTCTGCGGCAAGAGCCTGGATATGATTTGGCTTGCCAAACAGGGACATGAAGTTATCGGCGTTGAGTTGAGTCCTATCGCGGTTCGGGCCTTTTTCCGGGAGAACCATCTGAAGCCCGCCCGGCGACAGATTGGTAAATTCACCCTGTGGCAACACGGGAGGCTTAGTATCCTATGCGGAGATTACTTCTCACTGAGCATGGCAGAACTGGGTCAGATCGATACGGTTTATGACCGGGCAGCGCTGACCGCTCTACCGGAGGATATTCGCAAGCTCTATGTCTCTCACCTGA
>NQJI01000213.1 GCA_002256705.1 Methylococcaceae bacterium NSM2-1 | reverse complement strand
CAAGATCACTTTGCCCAATATCAAATGGGCCCTGCTGACCGGCGTGCTGCTGTGCAACGCCAGAGCGATGGGCGAATTTGGCGCGGTCTCGGTAGTGTCTGGACATATCCGCGGCCTCACCAACACGCTGCCGCTGCACATCGAAGTCAGTTACAACGAATACGATTTTGTCGGTGCTTTCGCTGGCGCTTCATTACTAGCCGCTCTGGCCATCGTGACGCTGGTGTTTAAAACGATCCTGGAATGGAAACAAAATAAGGATTTAAAAGCGGCCCGACAGGCGGCGGCGGAATAGCGCAAGCAATCAACGATTTTATGAGGAACCCATCATGAGTATTACCGTAAGCCATATCAATAAACATTTCGGCGCGTTTACTGCGCTCGACAATATCAATCTAGAAATTCCCGAAGGTGAATTGGTCGCATTATTGGGGCCTTCCGGCTGTGGTAAGACCACTTTACTGCGCATCATTGCCGGTCTCGAACAAGCCGATCAGGGCGATGTCTTTTTAAAAGGCGATAAGGTCACCGACCAGCCGGTCAAAAACCGTCATATTGGTTTTGTGTTTCAGCATTATGCCTTATTCCGGCACATGACTGTATTTGATAATGTGGCTTTTGGTTTAAGAATCAAACCTCGCCGCAACCGGCCGAGTAACGATATTATCAATAAAAAAGTCCATGCCTTGCTGGAACTGGTGCAACTGGACTGGCTTCATGATCGTTTTCCGGATCAACTTTCCGGCGGTCAACGCCAGCGTATCGCTCTGGCTCGGGCATTAGCCGTGGAACCCTCGGTATTACTGTTGGATGAACCGTTTGGCGCACTCGATGCCAGTGTGCGCAAGGATTTGCGGCAATGGTTGCGAAACCTGCATCATGATTTGAATGTCACCAGCATTTTTGTTACCCACGATCAGGAAGAAGCCATGGAAGTGGCCAGTCAGGTTGTCGTACTTAATAATGGGCGCATCGAACAGCAAGGTTCACCCAGCGATATTTACGATCATCCAGCCAATGCCTTTGTATCGCGTTTTATCGGGCAGACCAATGTTTTTGATCTGGACAAACATGATGCCGACTGGCTGCAAACAGCAGGAATATTGACTCCACATCAGGAAGGCAAAATTGCGCATGTCCGTCCTCATGATATTATCATTGAAAAATCAAAAGCCGATAAGGCGGCACCTGCAACCGTGAAGGACTGGCAACATCTGGGCGCACTGATTCGTCTCGAACTAGTCAAAAACGGCTCCAATGGCTCAACTGCACCCGTTTTTGCAGAAATGCCCAATGACCAGTTTAAGGAATTGAAGTTGACTAGAGGCGACAAAGTTGACCTGCGGATACGTCAGGCGCACTGGTTTCATTAGTTTTTTATCCAATGTCAGCACAGGATTTTTATAGTTTGATCCGTAGTCATCTGTTCAAATCCGTGTCATCCGTATGCAATTTAGGAAAATTAAATAAGGAATCCCCAAACCATGAATTTGAGTCAAATTGAATTACTTCGTGTACTTCAGGAAACAAATTTAAATCTTTCAAAAGCAGCGGAAAAAATGCACATTGTGCAATCGGCGGTGAGCCGGCAATTGCAACTTTTTGAAGCTGAGTTAGGCTCACCTTTATTTGAAAGACAGGGTAAAAAACTGATCGGCATGACTACGCTGGGAATGCGTATCATGGAAGAGGTTGCGATCATTAACAGAGCCAAGACTAATATTCAAAACATAGCCGCCGATTATCTTGACAGTAATCAAGGTATTCTGCATATTGCGACCACCCACACTCAGGCCAAGTACTTTTTACCAGCCCCTATTCAACGGTTCAGAGAAAAATATCCGGGTGTCAAAATTTATATGGTTCAATCGTCGCCAGAACAACTGATTGATCAATTGCACACGCGTAAAGCGGACATCGCCATCTGCACAGAAAAAGTCGATCAAGAGACGGATCTTGTTCTTGAAAAATGTTATGAATGGCATCATGCGCTGGTGGTACCGCAACAACATCCGCTAAGTGAAGGGGATATTACTCTTGAGCGATTGGCCTCTTTTCCCATTCTTACCTATAGTTTTGGTTTTACCGGACGGTCAAATATTGAGAGCGCTTTTAAAAATGCGGGCTTGGAACTGGATATTACGCTGGCGGCCGCTGATACCGATGTAATAAAAACTTATGTACGCTTAGGGATGGGTGTCGGCCTTATCGCAGCGATGGCTTATGACCACCTTACAGATCAGGACTTGGTAGCACGGGATTTATCCCATCTAATCCCCAGTTCAAGGACTAAAATAGCCTATTTGAAACATAACTATTTGCCGTTATATAGCCAGCACTTTATTGCTGAATTGCTTTTAGCCGCCAAAGAAATAAAATGTTGAGATTGATATGCGGTTTCGCCAGATCAGCCGATTAAACCTCCAACCGACCTATTTGAAGCATCGCATCAGCGCCTAAGGCGCCAGTACAAACAATTGCATAGGGAATGGTAGCATTCCCACCCCAATGCCGTTAAGTTAAGGACAAAATCTCCTGCTGGATGCCTACATGGATGTAGGTAAGTAGAGCAACGCAGGAGCAGTTGCCGAGAGGGCCGGGGTGAGGAGAATAAAAATAAGGAAGAATGCTTATTTAATCCCCTCATCCTAACCTTCTCCCGGAGGGAGAAGGGACTGTTCTCTTAGCTTAACGGCATTGGGGTGGGGGTCGGAGTTCGGTTGTTATTGTTGGTGGATATTAATTTTTACGCAGGTTACATTGGGTTGTTACAGGAGATTATTTTATGACTTTGCCTATAGAGCATGACTTTTTCAACGACACGAAACAGTGGGTTTGTCTTCAATGCGGCTACAACATGATCGGCGCAATGCCCGAGGTTTGTCCGTTTTGCGGTGCTTATCATGATCAGTTCCTGCCTTGGGACGAGGCTGAAACAAAATATCATGTTACTGAGTTCACCATAAACAATGAAGTCACTCAGTTGCTTTCCGTGCCAAAACTGGGTTACGAACATGCCGCTTATCGTATTGAAACCGCGGAAGGAGCGGTCTGGATTGATTCACCCTCTGCTTTCAATCGTGGACTGGCACCGGTTGA
>NQJI01000212.1 GCA_002256705.1 Methylococcaceae bacterium NSM2-1 | reverse complement strand
TGGTGTAAGGTTATAGTAAGGAACCTTTGCGGATTTATATTATAAAATAGAGCGGATTTTTGAACAATGCCGGGCCATGAGCCGCTTTTGTGCTATCCTCGCCAGCTCCGCAATGGTTTTGCGTAAGCCGCCATAAAAATTGTTTATATACACTTAAATCATGCAAAAACAACTGACCATCCGAGACTGGATTCTCTATTCGCTTCTTAGCTTACTGATACTATTGCTGTTGCTGGTCATGTACCAGATTGACCGGCAGTGGATGAAACTCACCGAGATGGAAACCGCAATGTCGGAACAATCCCAGGACATGCGTGAATTGCGTAGCGCCATTGCCTCCGGCGGAGTATCGGCCCAGTTTGTTTCAGCTTCCGGGGCAAGCAGGGAAGTTGCCCAAAGCTTCAAGCGGGCCTATGCAGCTACTCGTCTTCCTGACTATGCATCGGGTGATTGGAGTGTGGATGCCTTTGGCACCAATCTAAAAACCATCACGCCATTGGTCTCCACCGACGCCTACGCTTCCAATGTGCAAAGCTATGTTCTGGAGAGTCTTATCACCCGTGATCCCGACACCCTGGAATGGGAAGGTTTAATCGCCAAAAACTGGAAGGTCAGCGAAGACGGATTGGTGATCAGCTTTCAGATGCGTGACGATGTGAGTTTTTCAGACGGCGAACCGCTGACCGCTGAAGACGTGGTTTTTACCCTTGATTTTATTATGACCGAGGCGATCCAGGCGCCGCGCGACAGGGCGTATCTGGAAAAGATCAAGGATGTGAAAGCCAACGGCAAGTATGAGGTAGTGTTCACCTTCAAGGAGCCCTATTTCGAGGCGCTGTCGCTGGCTGGCGGAATGCCGATTTTGCCCAAGCATTTTTATGCAGCTTATCTGAAGGAACCGCAAAAATTTAACGAATCCAAGGGTTTGTTATTGGGTAGCGGGCCTTACAAGCTGATCGATCCCAAGAATTGGACCCCGGATAAGGGCAATGTGGAACTGGTGCGTAATGAGCGCTACTGGGGCGATGTGCAGCCTTCCTATAACCGGATACTGTGGAAGATAATCCAGAACGACAGCGCGAGACTGACCACCTACCGTAATGGCGACATCGATACTTATTCTGCCCGTCCGGTCGAGTATCAAGAACTGAAAAAGGATGCGCAAATCATCGCCAAAAGCCAGAATTTTGAATACATGCCGCCAGTTGTCGGTTACAGCTATATCGGCTGGAACGAGGAGCGGGCCGGCAAGCCGACGCGCTTTGCCGACAAGCGGGTCAGGCAAGCAATGACTTATCTGACCGATGTCAGCCGCGTTATCAAGGATGTGTTTCTGGATTACGCTGAGCCTGCGGTCAGCCCGTTCGGCGAGACCAGCAAACAGCACGATAACGCGTTGCAACCTTACGCGTTCAATTTGGATAAAGCCAAGGTCCTGCTCAAACAGGCCGGTTATCAAGATCGCAACGGTGACGGGGTTTTGGAAGACAAGGCAGGCAAGCCCTTCGAATTCAAGCTGACCTACCTCGAATCGAATGAGGATACCAAACGCATGGTGTTGCTGCTGAAAGACCTGTATGCCCGCGCTGGAGTACGGATGATTCCGTTCCCTCAGGAATGGCCGGTTATGCTGGAAAATCTCGATAAAAAAGACTTCGATGCGATCACGCTGGGCTGGACCAGCGGGATTGAAACCGATTTGTACCAGATATTTCATAGCGCTCAGGCAATGAGCAATGGCGATAATTACATCAGTTACAAAAATCCGGAGCTGGATAGGCTGATCGTTGAAGCGCGTCGCACCGTCGATGAGGGCAAACGCATGCCGTTGTGGCAGCAGGCCGAGCGGATAATCTATGAAGATCAGCCCTATACCTTCCTGATGCGACGCAAAAGTTTGCTGTTTGTCGACAAACGCATCCACAACATACAAATGACCAAGTTGGGTTTGAACCTGGGATCATTGCCTCTGGAGAACTACGTTCCCGCCGCTCTACAGAAATATACGCAATAAGCGGAGGAATATACGATGTTGACTTATCTTCTGCGTCGCTTGCTGCTGATGATTCCCACCCTCTTGGGGATTACCATCCTGGTGTTTTCGGTAATGGCAATGTCGCCCGGCGGGATCAGCGCGCAGACATTAATCGGCGGCATGGACATGAAGCCACAGGAAAAAAAGGCGTTGCTGGACTATTATAACAAACGCTACGGGCTAGACCAGCCTGCGCCGGTGCAATACCTGCGCTGGCTGAATAATGTCTCGCCGATCGGTTTTATCACCGATGAACAGGGCAAACGAGGCGAGTTTTCTTTTACCAAGGGTATGGACTTGGGGACCAGCTTTCAATACGGACGGCCTGTCTCGGACATTCTTGCCGAACGTATTCCGATCACGTTGCTGCTTAATCTGGTCACCATTCCGTTCACCTATGTCATCGCGATTATGGTTGGGATGAAATCCGCGACCAACCGCGGCGGATCTTTTGATGTCGGGGCGAGTATGTCGATGCTGGCCTTGTGGTCTATCCCTACCATGTTAGCCGGGGTGCTGTTGCTGGGATTTTTCGCCAATGTGCAGCATTTTCAATGGTTTCCGACATCCGGTATCAGCAGCCGCGAGGCGCAAGACATGCCGTTTCTGCCGCATTGGAATAGCGTCGGCTTTGTGCGCGGTTTTCTGCTGGATCGTGTGTGGCATCTGGTGTTGCCGGTGATCTGTTTATCCTATGGCAGTTTTGCGGCACTGGCGAAATTGACGCGGACGTCGATACTGGAAAACCTGCATTCCGATTATGCACGGACTGCCCGCGCCAAGGGCTTGGCGGAACATGACGTATTGTGGCGGCATGTGTTCCGTAACAGTCTACTGCCGCTGATTACCGTATCGGCAGGGCTGCTGCCCAGCCTGCTGGCAGGGTCTTTGATTGTGGAACATATTTTCAGCATTAACGGCATGGGCCAGCTTGCCGTGGAGGCAGTAAAAGGCCGCGATCGCGAGTTGGTGCTGTCGATTACGTGGGTGAGCGGCTTTCTCACTTTAGTGGGATATTTGATCGCTGATTTCTGTTATACCTTGGCTGACCCGCGGGTAAGTTATGAC
>NQJI01000211.1 GCA_002256705.1 Methylococcaceae bacterium NSM2-1 | reverse complement strand
TAACAGCTCAAAAACCCTTGATAATTGACGCCGATGGTTTGAATTTATTAGCGCGTTCGCCTGTCATAAATGCTGACTGGATTTTAACACCCCATCCTGGTGAAGCCGCCCGGTTATTATGCTGGTCTACGCTTGAGATTCAACAAGACAGGTTTGCCTCGGTCACAGCTCTTCAGGCCAAATATGGAGGTATTGCCATTCTTAAAGGTGCCGGCACATTAATTGCCTCTGAAAATGATTGTGCAGTTTCTACGACAGGAAATCCTGGCATGGCTTCTGGAGGAATGGGTGATGTGCTAGCAGGAGTGATAGCAGGATTGCTGGCGCAAGGATTGTCCTTGAAAAATGCGGCACAACAAGGGGTTTATAGCCATGGGCAGGCGGCTGATTTGGCTGCGGAAAAAGACGGGGAAAGAGGTTTGCTCGCCAGTGATTTGATGCCCTATCTCCGACGGGGTTTGTGAGTTTGTGATGCAGAAATATTTGAATAGTGCAGAAGAAACAGAGCAATTTGGTGCGGAATTATTTAAGTCTGTGCCCTCAAAACATCTGATTTTTTTACAGGGCGATTTAGGTGCAGGAAAAACCACAATGGTCAGAGGTTTTCTTCGGGCCGCAGGATATAACGGCGTGGTTAAAAGCCCAACCTATACGTTAGTGGAAGAATACACGATAGGCACTCGTAAAATATTTCATTTTGATTTATATCGAGTAGTTGATCCTGAAGAACTGGAATGGATAGGTATAAGAGATTATTTTGATCAGGAAAGCATCTGTTTTATTGAATGGCCAGACAGGGGTAAAGGATTTTTGCCCGAACCCGACAGAGTCATAACTTTAAAAACGCAAGGGCTTGGCCGGTCACTAACTATGGACTATGGCTCATAAAAAAAAACTTGCAAGGACTGTATAAAAACAACGACATACTGCTATAATTTAAAGCAAATTGTTGCCTTTGGGGGTTATCGCTATGAGAAATTACTGGAATGTCTTGTTTTTCTTGGGATTACAGTTATTGTCTGTGTCAAGTTATGCACAACAAATCAATGTAAATTCGTTGCGTTATACCACTAGCTCAAAGCAAAATCGCATGATGTTTGATGTAACGGCTTCACCAATACATCGAGTTTTTGTTATGGATAATCCGTCGCGCCTGGTTATTGATATTAAAAATGCCCGGCTTGAGCGCTCATTAAATCAACCGTCGGCAACTCATCCGTTGTTTTCCCGAGTGCGCGCGGGAACAAAAAATGACACCAATTTAAGAATTGTTGTTGATTTAAAAACACCGATTAGTTCAAAAAAATTCTCATTAAGTTCTAATAATAGAGATGAGCATTGTTTAGTTATTGATTTGTTTAATAAAGAACCTATTGTTGTCACAAAAACCAAAGATAAAGCAGTGACCCAATTGGTTACGAGTAAAGCTCTTGAACCCAAAACAGTTGCGACTAAATCTATGGTCGTTAAATCGACTGAACCTAAAAGGGTCAACAGCATAGTAATTGCCATTGATGCAGGGCATGGTGGCAATGATCCCGGTGCTCATGGATCTCAAGGCACCGAGGAGAAAATAGTTACCTTTGAAATTGCAAAAAAACTGGCAGCATTAGTTAATAAACAGCCGGGCATGAAGGCGGTAATGGTCCGAAAAGGTGACTATTATGTTGGCCTCAGAGACCGGATGCAAATCGCCCGGGCAGCTAAAGCGGATTTATTTGTCTCAATACATGCCGATGCTTATCAGGATGCGGATGTTAAAGGTGCATCTGTCTATACCCTATCTACACGGGGCGCTTCAAGTGAAGCGGCGCGTTGGTTGGCAGATAGTGAAAATGCCTCTGATTTAGTGGGGGTTAGTCTGAACGATAAAGAAGATGTTCTAGCATCAGTGCTGCTGGACTTATCGCAAACGGCGACCCAGGAGGCAAGCGTCAACGTTGCCAATCATGTATTAAAAAGTTTCGACAACGTTGCACAATTGCATAAGGATTCCGTGCAAAAAGCGGGATTTATTGTATTAAAATCACCTGATATACCCTCTATTCTGGTGGAAACTGCTTTCATCTCTAATCCATCAGAAGAACAAAACTTGCTGAGTGCCCGGTATCAATCGAAAATGGCTAACGCTATTTTCAAAGGTGTACGGAATTACTTTAGACAATCGGCGCCTGTTGATAACAGAATCGCAGCATTGGATCTGTGAAAACCGCATTCAAAGTGCAAGGCTACCCTAGCCTTGCACTTAAACCGTTCCGCTAAACTACCACTATCTTAAGCTTAAGCACTCCTATAGAATTACTCTTTTTGTTTTAGGTTGGCTGATGCGTATTCATTCACTCCCCATTCAACTGGTCAATCAGATTGCTGCTGGTGAAGTGGTCGAAAGACCCTCCTCTGTAGTCAAAGAACTGGTTGAAAACTGTTTTGATGCCGGTGCGGGACAAATTACTATTGAAATAGAACAGGGTGGTGCTCGACTGATAAAAATCAGGGATGACGGTTGCGGCATAATCAAAGAAGACTTGCCGTTAGCATTATCACGACATGCAACCAGTAAAATTGCCACCTTGCAGGATCTGGAACAGGTTTCCAGCATGGGTTTTCGTGGTGAGGCCTTACCCAGTATCAGTTCTGTTGCAAGGCTTACGCTGATTTCACGCACTGTCGCTGCTCAGTGCGCCTGGAGTGTAACAGCAGATGGCTCCGAACAGAATTTTGACCCGCAACCCGATCCACATCCTCAAGGCACCACTGTTGATGTACGTGATTTATTTTACAATACCCCTGCCAGACGCAAGTTTCTGAAAACCGAAAAAACTGAATTCGCCCATATTGAAACATTAATAAAAAGAATGGCTCTTAGCCGGTTTGATATTGGTTTTACGCTTGCGCATAATCAAAAAGAAGTACTCAATCTAAAACCGGCGGCAACTGACTTAGAACAAGAGCATAGGATTGCCGGTATTTGCGGATCTGCTTTTATTGAGAATTCGGTAAAAATTGATTTTGCCGCATCAGGCTTGCAATTAACCGGCTGGGTTGGTTTGCCGACATTTTCCCGGAGTCAACAGGATATGCAGTTTTTCTATGTCAACGGAAGATTGATAAGGGATAAGCTGGTTTCCCATGCTGTCAAGCAAGCCTATCAGGATGTTTTGTTTCATGGGCGGCATCCGGTCTTTGTTTTATATTTG
>NQJI01000210.1 GCA_002256705.1 Methylococcaceae bacterium NSM2-1 | reverse complement strand
CTCTTAGAAAATTAAGTTGAACCAAATTTGACCAATGACATGAGTCAGAGTAATTTGATGATAACCTTCTACCGAAAATACTAAAGTCGATCTATCCAAACGCTCATACGATTTCCGGGCTTTTTGAAGGCATCCATGAACATGGTAAACCGGAAGTTCATCTGGATCATATGATTCGCTGGCAGTATAGATACAGCGGAGTACTATAAAACGTTTAACCCATTGCTTTTCGAGCAAATCATCAAAGTTATAAGTTATTACGTATTTACTTTTGCTCCAGTTCTTCTTGGGATGCACATACTTGCCATAGCTTTAATTGATTGCGAGTCAGTAGGTAAATCGCTGTTTCGCAGTTTGTAAAGATTTCGCGTAATGAAATATGTAGAAACCTTGGATTCTTCTCCATTCCTGGTTGAACCTTTTCCTGGATGCCTAGCGGCCATAAGTGCTGATGGTTCGTCAACTGAGTTCAATCACTGAACAAGTTCGCTGATATCATTATCTCCAATATCCACATCATCATCAAATTCCTGCACAAGGTAATTGACAAACAGAAAATTTAAAAATGTATTCCAATCCGGCATTCCCGCACTGCTGGAAACACCAGCGCCAAGAAATAAAGAAAACTGCCTCCTCCGGTAACTTTCTCTGGGCTTTTCAATATGCTCTTCTCGTTCGTTTTTCCAATGGCCGATTGAATTCATTCGTTATCAAGATTGGTTCTGACGTGTTTTAATATTGCCAGTTCAATTCTGGACTTTTAGCTTTAATCTATTTCTAGTACCTTGGCCCCGCGGATTTTCCCCGTCTTCAATTCAAACAATGCTTCGTTTGCCTGCTCCAATGCAAACACCTGAATTTCGGGCTTGAGATTCATTTCAGCCGCCAGGCTCAAAAATTCCTTCACATCCCTACGGGTAATATTGGCAACGCTTTTTATTTCTTTCTCCAGCCACAGGTGAGCCGGATAATCCAGTTTTAGCAGGCTGTGCTTGTCGTCTTCTTTGCGGATTGCATTAATGAGCAGCCTGCCGCCGGATTCCAGGTTCGCCAAGGCCTCAACGATAGGCTCCCAGGCCGGCGTCGTATCAATGATACTGTCCAGTTTATACGGTGCATGTTCAGTGGTATTTCCTGCCCAGACAGCGCCCAATTCCTTGGCAAACGCTCTTTCCTCAGCGCTTCGGGCAAAAACATAAACTTCGGTATTTGGATGCCTGTATTTGACCATCTTCAAAACCAGATGACCTGATGCGCCAAAGCCTGTCAAGCCCAGACGTTGTCCATCTTTTAGCCCCGTTAAGCGCAGCGACCGGTAGCCGATTGCACCGGCACAAAGCAAAGGAGCGGCTTGTGCGTCGGAAAAGACCTTCGGAATTGAATAAGCGAAACTTTCTGCAACGGTCATATATTGGGCATATCCGCCGTTGGCATCTCGACCTGTCGCCTCGAAAGACTGACACAGATTTTCGTTGCCCGCCAGACAGAATTTACAGGCTCCGCAAGCAGAGAAAATCCAGGCGACTCCAACCCGGTCTCCTGTTTTAATGTCGCTTACTTTACTGCCGACGGATTCAACTCGACCTACCACTTGATGCCCAGGAACTATCGGTAATTGCCGGGGCGGGGTGCGTCCCTCAATTTCATCCAGCTCGGTATGGCAAACTCCGCATGCTGAAACTTTCAGCAATATTTCCTTTTCACCGGGAACAGGAACGGGCAGCTCCATAAGCTCCAGCGGCGTCCGATTATCTGTAAGGTTACAGAGCCTTTTCAATACCATCGCTTTCATTGATCTCACCCTTGGTCCTCAATTTATATTTAGTCAATGTTATATTGGAATTTTCGTTTTACAATGTGTTTTTTAGAGAAAACTAACTGGTGCCGCCACAACATCCTGAAATGGAACTTCCGGATAGTCAGGTGCGCCAGGCTTTGAGCGTGAAATATCCTCGGAGAATAACAAATGAAAGATCTGCAACGTATGTTGAATGATATTGAAATGGAAGTTCACTTGACCCGCCATCTCATCGGCAAAAACTCATTGAATGACAGAGTGATGGCCGCTATGAAAAAAGTGCCGCGACATGAGTTTTTGCCTCCGGATTTACGCTATTGTGCTTACGATAACGGTCCGGCGCCCATCGGTTCAGGACAAACCATTTCCCAGCCCTATATTGTCGCCTTGATGAGCGACTTATTAGATACGAAACCCTCAGATATTATTCTGGAAATCGGTACCGGCTCCGGCTATCAGGCAGCTGTCCTCTGTCAGTTGGTGCAACAGGTTTATTCCGTTGAAATAATTGAAGATTTGGCTGTAAACGCACGTAAACGCCTCAACAAACTGGGCTACAACAATGTAGAAGTTCGCAACGATGACGGCTATTTCGGCTGGACGGAACATGCTCCATATGATGGCATTATAGTCACAGCCGCTGCACCTCATATTCCCCAACCCTTGATAGATCAATTGAGAACAGGTGCGCGCCTGGTTATACCTGTCGGTTTCCCTTATAGTTATCAGGAACTGATGGTAGTAGAAAAAAGGGCAAATGGCGAAGTCGAAACTCAGATGGTTCTTGGCGTCAGCTTTGTACCGCTCACGGGTGAACATGACATAGAAACTCCCCGTAAAGATCATCCTAAACCCCGGATTTAATCTACTGACCCGTTGCCAATACTATGATTAATAACAACCATGACATCAAAGACCTTTCGCTGGCGGATCAGGGACGAGAGCGCGTCGAGTGGGCACTTACCGAAATGCCGGTGCTGCGAGCAATCCTTGATCGTTTTGCCAAAGAACGGCCGTTAGCGGGTGCGCGAATCAGCGGCTGTCTGCATATCACCACAGAGACAGCTAACCTGGCACGCACCTTGAAAGCAGCGGGCGCTGAACTGGTTTTATGCGCCAGCAATCCTCTTAGCACCCAGGATGATGTCGCTGCCGCGCTGGTGCAGCATTATAATGTTCCCACTTATGCCATACGCGGAGAAGATGGCGGCACCTATTACCGGCATATCGCAAAAGCCCTGGATCACCGGCCGCAACTGACCATGGACGATGGTGCCGATCTGGTCAGTGAATTGCATAAAAACCGCAGCGATTTATTGGCTGAAGTTATTGGCGGCACTGAAGAAACCACTACCGGCGTGATCCGCTTGCGTGCCATGGCAGCGGATAAGGCACTCAAATTTCCGGTGATTG
>NQJI01000209.1:3286-4788 GCA_002256705.1 Methylococcaceae bacterium NSM2-1 | reverse complement strand
AGTCAAGCAGTTGTCATGAGTCGGAGCCGCAATCTGCAACTGCATATTGGTCAGATGGAAGAGATACGCACAATATTGAATTCGATGAAAAACCTGGCTTACATAGAAACTCACAAACTGGCGCGTTTTCAAACCATGCAGGGTCAGGCTGTTGCTAATATTGAAAATGCAGCTCTGGATTTCCTGGATTTTTACCCTTTAACTGTCGCTGATGATAATAATACCAGGGATATTGGTATTTTGGTGGGTGCCGAGCGTGGTTTTTGCGGTGATTTTAACGAAAGTCTGATCAATACTATTGCCGCAGAAACTTATTCAGGCGTTATTGCGATCGGAAGCAGACTTTGTGACAGGCTGGTAGATTATCCTCTTGAAGTAATAGCATCAATTGAAGGAGCCAATGTAGCGGAAGAAGTACCCGTCATCCTTAACCGACTGATTGATGCCATCAGTATATTACCGGTTTATGGGGGCGACAGTCGCCCGGTGAAACACAGGACGACTTATGTCGCCCCTGCACTAAAGTTGACCGCTGTTTATCACGATAACGAAACCGGTCAAATCGTACGGCGGCAGATACTTCCGCCTTTCCCTCAGCAACGACAACGGACGCTTCGATATGGAAATCCACCGGTACTCAACCTGGAGCCGAGCGATTTTTTTTCTGACTTGATAGATCATTACCTGTTTGCGGTGCTGCATGAAATCTTTTACATTTCGCTAATGGCCGAAAATCAGCGGCGTTTGCAGCACCTGGAAGGCGCTGTAAATCATCTGGATGATGAAACGGTGAATCTGCGCCGAAAATCCCAGATCTATCGTCAGGAAGAAATTACCGAAGAAATTGAGGTTATTTTGTTAAATTCGGAAAACAATAACTGACGTTATGCACGTCAAGTGCGGCCTCGGGGAAAATAGGAGGGCAGGAAAAAAATGGATTGAAATTCTGAATACAGAGAAAAATTTCATCAGATACAAGGTATCTGCGTTTGATGTCACAACGGCTGTTATCCGAAAGTAACAGTTTAACAGACTGTGTTATGAATCCAGAAAAAGCAGTTAGTCCACGAAGATCACGAAAATATTCTGGGAGAAACCATGCTTTAAATTGGCGACCTCCAGTATTGATGCAACCTGTCTATTTATTTCGTGTTTTTCGTGGACGTCGCGTAATATCACATCAATTAACAAACAGTTAATCAAACAATGAGTAAAAAAATCAAAACGGCGTTTGTTTGCGATCAGTGTGGCGCAGATTATCCGCGTTGGGGTGGACAATGCACCAGTTGCGGCGAATGGAATACGATCAAGGAAGTAAGGCTGGGTTCTGCAAGCGCAGAGCGTAGTAGCCGCACGGGTTATGCAGGGAGCCGATCCGAGGTTAAATTGTTATCCGATGTCAATATGTCTCAAGCCGAACGCATTTCGACCGGGATTTCAGAATTCGACCGTGTTTTAGGCGGCGGTATTGTCAGAGGCAGTGTGGTATTGATTGGCGGTGC
>NQJI01000209.1:0-3219 GCA_002256705.1 Methylococcaceae bacterium NSM2-1 | reverse complement strand
AGCTTCCGGCCGATAAAATCATGATGCTGATGGAAACTTCTGTGCAGCGTATTTGTGATATTTTAGATGAAATCAAGCCGCAAATTCTGGTGATTGACTCGATTCAGGTTATGCATACACAAGAGGCGGATTCTGCGCCAGGATCGGTTTCTCAAGTCAGGGAGTCCGCCAGTTATCTGACTCAATATGCCAAAAAGCATCATGTTTCCATTTTTATGGTCGGGCATGTAACCAAGGATCAATCCCTGGCGGGGCCCATGACCTTGAGTCATATTGTCGATACGCAGGTCATGCTGGGTTCGACAGACGATGCCCGATTCCGGGTTTTAAGGGCAGACAAAAATCGTTTTGGCAGTGTCGGGGAGTTGGGTTTTTTTGCCATGGACAGTACAGGACTTAAAGAAGTCAAAAACCCTTCTGCCATGTTTCTGAACCGGGCTGAAAAACCGTCATCGGGCAGCGTGGTCACCGTGTTGTGGGAAGGTACGCGGCCCTTGCTGGTGGAAATTCAGGCATTGGTTACCGAATGTCAGTATGGCAATCCAAGACGTTTGGCCGTAGGTTTTGACCAAAACCGTCTGGCCATGTTGCTGGCCGTGCTTTACCGGCATGGCGGTATTTTTACCGCGCAGGATGAAATTTATGCCAATGTCGTGGGGGGGATTAAAGTGACAGAAACCAGTTCTGATTTGGCTATTGTTGTCGGGATTGTTTCCAGCCTGAGGGATAAGGTGATTCCGAATGATGTGTTCTTTTTTGGAGAAATTGGTCTGAGCGGTGAAATCAGGCCGGTTGCCAATGGTCATGCACGGCTTAATGATGCAGCAAAACATGGTTTTAAAAAGGCAGTGATTCCCAAGGCCAATGCGCCGAAAACGCCTATTAAGGGCTTGGAAATTCACGCAGTGTCAACGCTATCTGAAGCGCTTGATATCGTTGCCGAGATGTAGCAGGTGCAAGGTAATTATTGAAATCCTGCTGGAGCTTTCTCAGGATACATTGTGTATTTAAAGCCCAGTGTTTCTTCCCAGTCATGCAGCATTGGCAAAGTAACATCATTAGCAATCTTGCTGGCGCTAAGTCTCGGGCTTAACTCATCGGAAGGCTCCTCGGTTAAAATTTTTGCAGGAATTAAATCAACCCCGGCCTTATGCGCAGCAATTGTCCGCTTGTGTCCATCCCTGATATAGATAAATCCGTTACAGACAAAAACGTCTATAGCCTGATTTTCCTGAATGCAATCATTTGTGAGTTTGTCAGTAAACCCTTTTATAGCTTGCGTCGGTAATAACTTCCTGGGGGCTATCCATAATGATGCATACGAACTATGACTTAACCACGCATCAAAACAGTCCTTTATTTTCCTGGCAATCACTTCAGGTGCGGTAAAGGAGGTATCAATTATTAAGTCATAATTGCCATATTTTCTAAAATTCACGTTATATAGCTTTTGAAACCGCTGGTCTTCGATAACCTGGCGTTTCAGGTTATTCTCAAGCGTCACTTCAAGTGAGGGATTATTCTCGTCATTTCGTGATGCGTTAAATACGCGTTCAGCACCCACAACAGGATCAACCGACAAAAAAACTTTAAATGCAGTCGGAATGAAGTGCCAGGCCAATCTGGAGTCCAGGATCAAGTGATCTTGTGTTTTTCCGGTCTCAACAACATAAGAATCGATTTCATCATCTATGCTTCGGTCTGTTTGTGATATTTTGTTCAGCTCCAGGGTTGTCAGGCCGCGTCTTTTTGCGATGGCGCGCTGTATGGTTCCGGTGCCGATCACATCATAGCCTGTCATCTGTTTCAGCGCAGCCGCCACAGAGGATTTTCCACTGCCAATATCGCCTGACATCACAATAATATTTTTCATATCGAGTTAACCTTTCGAGAATCGCCATCCGGGAGCGACTGTAAAAAAGCGGCTATGGTAGCATTAATGCTCGTATTAATTCGCACCTGATTGGGAATAGCCCTTATTCTCCAGCCAATGTTTCTATCCGGAAACATCCTGCACCCTCAATACCCAACATATCGGACAGCCAGGGTAACGTCTGTTGCATTTCGGCGGCTAAAGTCCACGGCGGATTGACCACAATCATACCGCTGGCAGTCATACCATGTTCGTGTGTATCAGTCTTTATACCCAATTCGAATAACTGCACATTTTTTAGTCCACTGGTTTTTATGGCTCGTTCCAGTTGCTGAATGCGACTGCGCTCTACTACGGGATACCATAGGGCATAAGTGCCTGTAGCAAAGCGTTTGTGCATTTGTATCAAGGTTTCGGAAACCAGTTTGTAATCGCTTTTTATTTCATAAGACGGATCGATGAGTACAAGTCCCCGGTGCTCGTTAGGCGGTAATAAACCGACAGCATTTTTTAAACCATCCGCATGAAATACCTTGATACGCCGATCTCTGCCGACGGCAGCGCTTAATAACTGTATTTCCGTGGAATGCAGTTCATACAAAAACAAACGATCCTTGCTACGTAAAAATTGTTTGATAATTAAAGGCGAGCCGGGATAACGGCTTAATTCGTCAGTGTTGTTAAATTTTTTGATGAGTGTGACATAATCGGCAATGCAGTCCGGCAAATCATCACGTCGCCATAACTTGGCAATGCCATTTTCAAATTCTCTGTTTTTTAATGCGTAGCCCTCATTCAGAGCATAATCTCCAGGGCCCGCGTGAGTATCAATACAACAGAAAGGCTTGTCTTTTTTGCCCAGGTGTTCAAGAATTTTTATCAAAATGATGTGTTTTAAAACATCAGCAAAATTTCCCGCATGAAAAGAGTGTCGATAACTGAGCATTAGAAAAGGTCTGGATGTGTCATATTGGATTTTGATGTTTTCAGGTAACTACTTAGTTCGTGTTAAATTTGCCACAGATGCACAGATTATAAAATGACTCTTTTTGTTACTTATGAACTTTCTCCAAAGTTGATAATTAACCCGAATGGACATTTAGATATTCCTAAATAACTTAAACTATTCCTTTCTGGAAAGGGCTGGGGTGAGAGTTTTTAAAAAACGCAAATTATTACAGTCCACAGTATATAGTTCCCAATAATTTGATAGCTTTTTTTAATGGATATTTCTTTTCTTTTCTGAATATTTCATACGTTTAATCTGTGAATCTGTGGCGTTTTATTATTGCTGCTGATTAGTTACAATTTCAAAACACTTTGTCATATATTGTCATGCCGATTTC
>NQJI01000208.1 GCA_002256705.1 Methylococcaceae bacterium NSM2-1 | reverse complement strand
CGCAGGCGCTGATTCAGGAAAAAACAATTGGTCGATGTTTCCGCCCAAAATGTAAACAAAAAAGCCTAATCCAAATACCCCATAAACAACAGAGGGGACACCCGCAAGATTGTTAACTGCAATTCTGATCAGCCGTGTAATAAAACCTTGTTTGGCGTACTCCCGCAAATACACGGCAGCAATCACTCCAAATGGCGTAACAATAACCGACATCATCATAACCATCATCACGGTACCGAATATAGCCGGAAAAATACCGCCTTCGGTATTGGCTTCACGCGGATCGTCAGCTAAAAATTCAACCACCTTGGTCCCATAATGAACGATTTTATCAAACAAACTCATGGCATTAGGCTGGAAGGCTCTCACCACCTTGGCCAAAGGAATTTCCAGAGTGCTACCATTTTCGGTCCTGGCAACCAGACTATCGCGCCTTATTTTCTGATATAGCTCGGCTAACTGAATTTGATATTGCTTGTATTGGGCTTCATAAGCGGCTTTTTCCGCAGCAATCTGTTGTTTCGCCGCATCATCCAGGCTATTTTTCAATTCCAATTTTCTTTGTTCAAGCCTTAAGCGTTCCAAGCCATAGTTTATGGCACCAATTTCCTTTTTTTCTAAATGCGCTATTTCCTTAAAAACTGCTAAAGCATCTTCTATCCTTGTCTGAACGACAGGCCAAGCCTGTTCTCCTGTGGCGATAGCTTTGCCGCTTTCTTTAACTTCGACCAACTGTCCATAAAAATTACCCCACTCCCGGCGTTCCACAACCATCATATCGACCGGATCGCTCTGCTCCTTCACATTGCGTTCCTGTATCCAGCGAAAGTCAGAACCCGTCACATCACGGTTACCTGTTTTAATTAAATACTGCACCAGAGTGTCTTCATTATCGGCCATTTTAAAACCAGTCGATTTAGCCATCGCGGCTGGCGTTATGCTGGTATCAACTTTTTCACCAATAATTATCTGGGGCTGTTTACCTTCTTCCTGATAACTGAATTGGGTCACTTGAGATGGCCAGAAATGCCCTGCCCCACGCACTGTAACCAGGCCCAACACCCCCACGACCATAATAAGGCTAGTACTGACTGCCGCTGCATTGAGCCATATCCAGGGAGTTCCACTTTTAAACCATGATTTCATCATAATGAGCTATATTTTTCGCGTAAGCGCTGACGAATAATTTCAGCCAGGGTATTAAAAACAAAAGTAAACATGAACAACACCAATGCCGCCAGAAACAAGACCCGGTAGTGAGTACTATCCACTTCAGATTCAGGCATTTCCACGGCAATATTTGCAGCTAATGTGCGCAAACCCTGAAAAACGCTTAAATCCATCACCGGCGTATTCCCTGTCGCCATTAACACAATCATGGTTTCACCCACTGCTCGGCCCAAACCAATCATCACAGCAGAAAAAATCCCCGGACTGGCTGTTAACAGCACCACCTTAATCATGGTTTGCCAGGGTGTTGCACCTAATGCCAAAGAACCCACCGTTAAGTGCTTGGGTACGCTAAAAATAGCATCTTCGGCAATTGAAAAAATAGTCGGAATTACCGCAAAACCCATCGCTATACCCACTACCAGCGCATTACGTTGATCATAGCCGATACCCAATTCGTTTTTAAACCAGTCGCGTAATGTGCCATGAAATAATAAGGCTTCCAGGGGCACACTCACGGTGAAAGCAAACCAGCCGCAAAGCAAAATAACCGGTATTAATAAAGCGGCTTCCCAGCCTTCGGGTATGTTCTGCTGAACCGTTTTCGGTAAATACTGCCAGGCGTATGCAAACAACATAACACCTACCGGAACAATCATGAGTAATGCAAATAGCCCCGCCAAATACTCTTCAATCAAAGGCGCCAGCCATAATCCCGCAAGAAACCCCAAAATAACCGTTGGCAGCGCACCCATTAATTCAATAGAAGGTTTAACATATTGGCGCATTCTTGGCGTCATAAAATACGCGGTATAAATGGCGCCCATCAGGGCCAAAGGCATAGCCACCAGCATGGCATAAAAGGCCGCCTTCAGAGTGCCGAAAACCAAAGGTGTTAAACTGTATTTGGGCTCAAAGTCACTATTTGCCGAAGACGACTGCCAGATATAATCCGGCTTGGGATAACTTTCGTACCAAACTTCCTGCCAAAGCGAGCTTAAAGACACCTCAGGATGCTCATTATCCACCTTCCAGAAGCTTATTTTTCCGTCGTCAGACTGTATTAACAGAGCATTGGCTCTGGGAGATATCGCCGCTGCTACAGGGCGTGAATTACCAACACGCTCTTTAATCATTTCCCGTTCAGAAGTCGAATGATAAATACCCAGTGTGCCATCAGCATCGACCGTCATGAAGCCTTTACGCCGTTGTTCCGGATTTATCGAGATGACCGCTTTATCCGAAACTTTAAAGACTCTGATTTTCTGCATGGCAAAGCGATTTAAATTATCTCTGACCTTACTCCATTGCGACACCAAACCGCTGGAATCGCCAATCATCAAGGAAAGATCACCATTTAAAAATGCCACACTGGTAATGTTATATCCTCCCTCAACGATGTTTTGCTCTTGAGTAAGATTAGGCGCGCTTTTATCACTAATATCGAACAAACCTAAGTGCCCGTTACTGCTTAACAAATAAAGATTATGTTCGTCCTTATCAATCAGAATATCGGTAACTTCATCAGCTGAATATTCTAAAACAGAATCCGTACGGGTTACAGTAGCTTCATCAGCGAACAAGGATTTTTCTTTTTCAAAATGGCTTAAGCGGATTTTATCTGCGGTTTTTGCAGCTATCGTGCTTGCGTCATCACCGATTTTAACGGCAATTTTTTCTAAAGCCGCACCTGACTCATCTATCACCAGAGGCGCTTCGCCCATTGGATAGTCTAAAGAGGGCGTGATCAGGCGAACATTACCAGGATAGGTTACCTTATATTGATGCTTCACAATAACGGCCTTGCCATCAGACAAGCCGTAAATTACCGCGCCCTCGTTATTAGGGCTACCCTGAGCAAAGCTCACAATATGAGCACCTTCGGGTATTTTGACGGTTTGATTCGAAATAGTTTTGCCAGTCGCCACTGCAAAAAAGACGACCTGCCCAGTGTCCAGCAAATAAAAGAAAATCAGGGCGATAGCAACAATTACTCCAAGTCCGCCCACTACCACGCCGTAACGAGCAATCGCATCTTTTATAAGTCGCCAACGCTCGTGAACTCCACCGGATGTTTGTTTTAGGGCTGAGGAATATTTTGTTTGCATGTTTATTTCAGACATGAGGAGAGTGTAGAAATGAAATGTGTCAATGATATAACAAAAACCAAAAAAAACGGCTGAGATTTGATAATCAAATCTCAGCCGTAGCTTTGTCCGCATTAACCCAGGCACACCGAGAGGGAAAATAACCAGTTAATCCAGACCAACATCCTTGCCTATGCAACCCTGCACAACAGTTAAAGCCTTTTTTAACAGCAGTTCCTTAATCGGTTAGTTATTTTAGGGTAGTCAGTACTTTTTCAACTATTTTTGCAGGCAATGGGATATAGCCATCTTTTATTACAACCTGCTGACCCGCTTTGGATAATACCATTTTCATAAATTCGTTTTCTAAAGGCGCTAACGGTTGATTCGGCTTTTTATTCACGTACACATATAAATAGCGTGTTAACGGGTAAGTGCCATTAATGGCATTTTCAGGCGTTGCTTCAACAAAAGGCTGACCCGCTTTCTTTGCCAAGGGCACCATTTTAACACCTGACGTGGTATAACCCATACCTGAATAACCAATGCCATTCTTTGATGACGTTACAGATTGCACCACAGAAGCTGAACCTGGCTGCTCGTTTACATTGCTTTTGAAATCACCTTTACATAAAGCGTTTTCTTTAAAATAGCCGTAAGTACCTGAAACCGAGTTACGTCCGTATAATTGAATGCTTTTTGAACCCCACGCAGCGACACCAGCATTACCCCACGTGTCAATATCAGTTTCGTAACCGCATTTGCGGGTTGAAGAAAATATTGCATCAACCTGAGGAATAGTCAGGCCTTTAACGGGGTTGTCCTTATTGACAAGAACACCCAGCGCGTCAATAGCGACAGGCACAGCAGTAGGCTTGTAACCGTATTTATCTTCGAAAGCCTCCAGCTCGTCATCCTTCATCTCGCGGCTCATAGGCCCAAGATTTGATGTGCCTTCTGTTAAAGCAGGCGGCGCAGTAGAAGAACCCGCTGCCTGAATCTGGATATTAACATTAGGATATTCGCGGTTAAACTCTTCAGCCCAGAGTGTCATCAAATTTGCCAGCGAGTCAGAACCCACACTGGACAAGTTGCCAGAAATACCGCTGGCTTTTTGATAGTCAGGCACGCCTGCATCAACCGTTTGTACCGCTCCCGCAGTACCACTGACCAATGCCACAGAGGCAAAACCCATCGCCGCTATTAGCGATTTTGTCTTAAAAGATAATTTCATTATCAAATCTCAAGTTAATTTATTATGGAACTATTATGTGCATATAACATAACAAGCATATTAATTTTATATGACAAGATTATGACAATGTCATAATCTTGTCTGTGTCCCTGCGATCAACGCTGAGACTACACAGCCATTAAACACCCTCTTCAGGTAGGGATTTAGCGCAGGTAATGGACAGAAGCTTGGCACAGCCTGCATCCAGATGAGTCCAATCATCGGGCATTATCAACCTGGCCAGAGCTGCCGTAGGTAACAATTTATCAGCATCAGGCAAGTTGGCAGCGCCTACCAGATTTATAAGCAAGTCTTCCAGTTCCGGATTATGCCCCACCAGCAAAACCCGCCTGGCTTCTAAAGGACATTCAGCCAGTACCGTTTTCAAGCGCTCAAAACCCTCTTGATACAAACGCTTATCCTGCATGATACGGACCCCCTCCACAGCAATGGCTTTCTGCACTATTTTCGCTGTTGTAACGGCTCTTTTTGCAGGCGAACTCACTATCCAATCGGCTATCAGGCGCTGTTGATTCAGCCACTCTCCGATGCGCTGAACAGCGCGTTTACCACGTTTTTTTAAAGGCCTATCGAAATCATCCATGGCAAGATTGCGGTCAGATTTTCCATGCCTAAACAACCATAATTCTCTACTCATTCTATTTTTACCTCTGTGTGTTTTTTATACGATAATGCCTGAAAATCAGTTACGATAACTATTGATTGTTACGTTGTCATTAAATGTTAATACAGCATTGTTATTATTAAATGTTATCAAATCACCACAAACCCTACCACGCCCTGGTCAATATGCCCTTACAATTTGATTTCCCCGCGAGTTTATCAGCTGAAAAATTTATTGCAAAACTAAGCAATAAGGCATGCACCCAACTGGTTTCCTGTCAATATTCCCTGAAAACTTATTACGACAGCTTTGACTGGCGACTTTATACAAACGGTATCACTTGCGAATTTAACCGCTCAAAAACAGCATCAACTTTACTATTAAGAAACCTCGAAAATCACCTGATCATCGCCAGCACAGAAATCAAGGAAGTCCCTGCATTCAGTCACCAATTCCAATCAGAGCAAATACGCAGCGCCCTTGAACCCCTATTGGAAATGCGTGCATTATTGCCCGTGTGTAATCTCGATTATGAAATTTATTATCTAAACATACTTAATAACGATAAAAAAACTGTACTTCGCCTCATTATCGAAGAACACGATCTGTTCAATAACCGCGTCACATTGC
>NQJI01000207.1 GCA_002256705.1 Methylococcaceae bacterium NSM2-1 | reverse complement strand
TATGGGTTGCCTGCGCAATTTCATGAGCTATTGTGGCAATACCACCCCGAGTCGGGTCGCGCATAAAGCGTAATCCGGGTGTTTCAATCAAGGCCTGGGTAATTGGGAAAACGCTCGCGGCATCAGATTTTAAACTGCCTTTCAAGCCGAATTGTTCGCGTGCCAACATCACTGCGGTGCCATGATCGCCGGCAGTACCACTAAGCAAGATCGCATCGCCGGGCTTTATCTGGTCCATGCCCAAGTACAGGTGCGGGTCACGCATCCCGATGCCGGTGGTAGCGAAATAAATGCCACCGCCCTGCCCTCGCCGTAGCACCTTGGTATCGCCAGCCACTATCTTTACACCACATTCCTGACAGGTATGCGCCATGCTTTGAACAATCCGGTCAAGTAAAGCTATTTCCAAGCCTTCTTCGATAAAGGCATTCAGTGTCAAGTAAAGCGGTCTGGCACCTGAAACGGCTAAATCATTGACCGTACCATGCACCGCCAGACTCCCAATATTGCCACCGGGAAATTCAAGCGGCTCAACGGTAAAGCCATCAGTCGTAATTACCACTACACCGGCATCCAGGTCCAGCGGGATGAGCGCAGCATCGGTACGAGTATCCAGCAAATCATTCTTTAGGTGACGGGCAAAAAGCCGATCAATCAACTCCCGCATCAGTCGCCCTCCATTACCATGAGCGAGGCTGATATGTGTGTCAGTAAAGGTGTATTCTGGATTCATTACTCAGGTCTTTAAAGAGTTTGTCAGATGGCATTCTAACAGTGCCAATAAGCACAAGCTATTTTTCTTGTTCGGATTTGATTTCCCCTTATTTTTTTGCCTTTTTATTGAAATAATTAGGCATTTAATAAACCAAACTTATTGTTTCTAACAAATGACATTCACCTATAATCAGCCCTAATAATGATTTTTGCTCTTCCCGGCTTCATGTTTTTTTGTGACTTTTTTGAAGGAGATCAGGCATGATCCTTAAGACCGACAGACTCCCGGGCTATAAAACACCTTGGGAAGTATTGAAATGACTTCGGGTAATTCTACAATGTTGCTGGTTATTAAACTTATGAGTTAAATTTGGGTTCTTTAAAAATTGCTACAGTTTCGAAATAACAAGGCTACGCGGCAGAGATTCCAAATAAATACACGATTTAGTAACGCCGGCCAAAACACTAAAAAAATTAATCAGAAAAAACGTTTTCAGACATCACTTTCGAAACACGCAGGTAACAAACCTATCAATTTTGTAACAGTTTTGAATCAATCCAAACATACCCAAGTTTCATTTTTTCACCTGCGTCGTTGCAGGATAGCAGAATGACTTGACTTGAAACGTTAGCGGCAAGCCTGACAACAGCCCATAAATCACACAGGCACCGGATTTACAGGGCTGCATCCTTCATGCTCCGGCGCCTTATAGCAATTCAGTGACACAATAATCTTGCCCGTTCCAGCCTGCGCCACTTAAATTCCCCATCCTATCTATCAAAATATCATAGCATTCCTTTCGTGATTCTTAAGATGTCCTTAAGTTTTCCCTCCTTGTGTATCAAAAATGTTACAACAACTCTTTACGCAATTCTTAAGCTCTCCTTAAATTTTCCCTCAATTATGTATCACCAGTGTTACAGCGACTCCCTCGTGCGATACTTTAACTTTTACTAAATTAGAAATATTATCCAGTTAATTCATAGTGTTATATTTATTGGCAATATAATTGCATTAGATTATATCGATGATTGTATTTACTGGATGATGCCCAATGGACTGAAGTTCGACCGGGCGGAAATGATGGGGTAATGAGAGGACGCTCAGGGTTGGCCAGCTTAGCTAAATATCCATTTATGACTTGGATTCAAGTTACTCCTTATGATTTAGAACCCTGACTTAACGAGGTATTAAAATGAAACAAAAACACAAACTATCTGCGGCTGCTGAGCTCATGGCGGCGAGTTTGAACGCAATTGCCGACCTACATTACGGTTCGGCCAATCCATTTACCTTCCCCTCCGGGGCATGGTTTCCCTTCTCAGGTATCAGAATGAAAACGGTACAGTTCTCGATCTGCGCTTACCTTACGTCAATGATACTAAGGCCTTTCAACAAAGCATAATCCAAGAAAGAAGCTGCAGTAACTTGCTTTAAAAGATCCAGGAGGCGAATTATGAAATCACAGCACAACAAAATACAGTTCAAGCACAACGTTAAGACCAGAATCCAATCTGGAACCGGATCACTCGCTAAGTCGTGTTTATTAATGCTGACGTTCGTTGTAACCAACCTGGCTCAGGCTTGTATAAATGCCGATGTTGTTGCACTAGATCAGGTCTTTTATTATAACCGGCTAGGCGCGATGAATCCTGCAGGGATGATTTATGCCTTGAAGCGTGATGTGGTTGCCATAACCGGAACGCAGCCATCCCCTGGAAATGCGATGTTGCGACCCGGTAAGAGGCCTCGACCGCTGGTGCTGCGCGTTAACGAAGGGGATTGTTTAACCGTCAACTTCACCAACTGGCTAAGTCCGTCGTTAACAGGCTCTTTACTTAACCCTGTCGTCCCCAGCACTCCTGATCCCAACGCGACGGCGACTAGAAATGACGATGGCCCGGCCACGCGTACGGCCTCATTTCATGTTATCGGTATGCAGGCGAGTGATATCATTGCCGACGCCTCGAATGTCGGCTACATCGCCTCAAGCGGGTTGGCAAGTCCTGGCGAAAGTAAAACTTATACATTTTACGCCCAAAAAGAAGGCACTTATTTTGCCTATAGTGCAGCGGCCATGACCGGTGGCGAAGGCAACGGCGGCTCTGTTCCTCACGGACTTTTCGGTGCGGTCAACGTCGAAAACAAGGGCTCGGAATGGTACCGCAGTCAGGTTACGGAGCAGGATTTAGCGTTAGCCGCAACGAATTCTACCGAGTTGGATGGAAAATATTACCCAGTCATCGACTATGCGGCTGTTTACCCTCAAGTTGAAACCCGCAAGCCGCAGGAAGAACTGACGCTGGTAGCCACAGAAAGCGCATATACGGCAACGATGAGCAAACTAACCAGTAATAAGGGATTCACGGAACTAGATAGGAACAAAAAACTAATTGTAGGCGACTTTGTGGGCACTATCATCGCCGTTAATGCCGATGGATCAGCCACCATTACAACAGATGAGTCAGCTCCTGTTAATCCCGCCGCCCCGTATACCTGGAGGATTGAAGGCACTGCGCCCCAT
>NQJI01000206.1 GCA_002256705.1 Methylococcaceae bacterium NSM2-1 | reverse complement strand
TTTGAACCAAGGGGGGATTTTTCTACACTTAAAGGTAAATTGCCTTGGCCAGTCAGGGGGAGGTTGGTTCAGAAATTTGGCAGCCCGCGAACAGAGGGTACCTGGGATGGAGTTTTGATTAATGCTAGTGAAGGGATGGAAATAAAGGCCGTTACACGAGGTAAAGTGGTTTATGCCGAGTGGCTACGCGGTTATGGCTTGTTGCTTATTATTGATCACGGCCAGGGGTATATGACGCTTTATGCCTTTAACCAGAGTCTTTATAAACGAACGGGCGATTCGGTAGAGGCTGGAGACGTTATCGCTTCCGTTGGCCAAAGTGGCGGACGCAGTCAGGCCGGGTTGTATTTTGGAATACGCAAGAAAGGTGTGCCGATTGATCCGCTTGAATGGTGCCGAAGATGAACTGGCTTCAAGTAGTTAGTCGTTAGATGATAACATATGTAGAAAATTGAGGATTTGGAGTTTTAAGACACATGCTAAAAAAGAAAGCTTTTTTTATTTTATCGCTTGGCATTATGTTGGGTGTTTTTATGGGTGTCTGCGGCAGTGTCTTTGCTGAGCGTGATAATGGCAAGGCTGTAACTGATACCGATGCACTACCCTATGAGGATTTACGGGCATTTACAGACATTTTTGGCCTGATTAAAAGAGATTATGTAGAACCCGTTACCGATAAAAAGTTATTGGAAGATGCTGTTCGAGGCATGTTGAGCGGCCTTGATCCCCATTCTGCCTATTTGGTTGCCGAGGAATATCAGGAACTAAAGGAAGGCACTACCGGCCAATTTGGCGGGTTAGGCATAGAAGTAACCATGGAAAACGGCTTTATTAAAGTGGTTTCGCCTATAGATGATACGCCAGCCCAAAAAGCGGGAATAAAAACCGGAGATCTTATTATCAAGCTTGATGATAAACCGGTAAAAGGCATGTCTTTGACAGATGCTGTCAAGATGATGCGCGGCGAACCGGGTAGCAAAATTGTCCTCACCATCGTGCGTGAAGGAGAAGAAGCTCCCTTGAAATTGACCCTGACCCGCGACATCATAAAAGTAAAAAGTGTCAAGAGCAGGATGTTAGAAAAAGGGTATGGCTATGTACGTGTCAGCAGCTTTCAATCCGGCACAGGAGATGCTCTTAAAGAAGCCCTCGCCGCACTGAAAAAGGAAAACGGAGGCAATTTAAAAGGCCTGGTGCTGGATTTGAGAAATAATCCCGGCGGCGTATTAAATGCCGCGGTTGAAGTGAGTGATGCCTTTCTAAAAAGCGGACTTATTGTCTATACGGAAGGGCGGATTGAAAATTCGGAAATGCGCTTTAATGCCGCGCCTGATGATCTTATTGATGGCGCGCCCATCGTCGTATTGATTAATGCCGGTTCTGCGTCAGCATCAGAGATTGTTGCAGGCGCTTTGCAGGATCAAAAACGTGCTGTAATTATGGGAGAAAAATCATTCGGTAAAGGCTCGGTGCAAACAATATTGCCTGCCAGTAATGGCGCAGCAGTGAAGCTGACAACTGCCCGTTATTACACTCCTTCCGGCCGCTCAATACAGGCGGAAGGCATTGAGCCTGATATAACCCTGGCGCCTCTTAAATTGGAGACTATAGACAAAGCAGATTTTATACCCGTCAAAGAGGCTGATTTGTCGCATCATTTGCAGAATGGCAAGGGGGCTGCCGATGGAAAAAAAGTAGGGTTGGATAAAGATAAGGAAAACCTGGATGTCCAGGATTACTCATTGCATGAGGCCCTGAATTTATTAAAAGGCATTAGTATTATCAAGAAATAAGCTCTTCCTGGCCATAAAAAAACCGGATTCCATTCTACTGGAATCCGGTTTTTTTTATTCTTGGTGTTTCTGGTAACGCGGTATTCTAAAGTAACAATTTATCGTCAATCGCTATAAAGCGGTTAGCCGCGTTGATCAGGGATGGTGCCGTCAGTGCGGGTACGCCGTACACTTCGGTTGTTACAGGGTAGGAACTACGGACCTTATTCAGTAGCAGATCAAAGTCACCATCACCTGATAACAGAATAATTACATCGGACTTGGCTGCATACTCGATAACATCCAGGGTAATACCTACGTCCCAATCGCCTTTAGCGGAACCGTCACTACGCTGAATGTAAGGCTTTAGCTTAACTTCAAAACCGATATTCCGAAGTATTTGTTGAAAGCCCAGTTGCTTGCTGTCACCTTTGTCGATGGCATAAGCAAACGCTGCTACAACCTCTCTGTTGGCAGTCGCCTGAGTCCAGAATGCACTGTAATTAAAATGCCGCTGATAACTTTGCCTGGTGGTGTAATAAATGTTCTGAACATCGACAAAGATGGCTACTTTGTCCATGGTGTTATTTGATAAAGGAACAGCAATAGTCCGTAGGGGTATTAATTTTTACTGTGAATGCTGAATTAGCCGGTACGTCAAACGATTCACCGCCCGCTACCCTTTGCCACTGGTCCGTTCCTGGTAATAAAACATCGAGATTACCGTCGATGATTTCCATCAATTCTTTATCAGCCGTGTTGAACGTGTATTCACCCGGCAACATAAAGCCCAGCGTTTTTGAAGAACCGTCCGCGAAACGAATAGTGCGACTGCTGACATTACCGCCAAAATAGACGTTGGCCTTTTTGACGATGGATACGTTATTGAATTCTGACATGTGTGTCCTTAATGGATTGAAATGAATAAAACAGGGGCGCAATGATAGCAGATTGTTTTATTGTTGGTTTGTTTTAGTGCGTCTTCAGAATTGCAAAAAGCTTAGGCGCAGACTCTTTATTTTCTGAGCTGTAAATAATGCTGATTTTAAATTGATCCTCATCCAGTTGTTCACACCAGTTTTTAACCTGGTCTGTTTCCAGGTCGCCGCCCTGATGGCCGGGATAAGCCAGAACAGTGATAATGCCATTGCTTGATAATATCCGGCTGGCACTATTCAAGGCCGTTACTGTTGAATCTGTTCGGGTAATAATGCTTTTATCACCGCCCGGCAGATAGCCCAGATTAAACATGATCGCGCTGATGTTGCCATGATAGTGTGCGGGGATTTTGTCGCTCATGTCTGCATGACTCGCTTGTATTAAAGTCAGACTCTCCGGTAATTGAGACACGTTGCAGTGTGAGCCTACTTTCGCCCGCGTTGATTCGATGGCCGCCAGTTGTATATCAAAGCCAAAAACCCTGCCAGATGGACTTACTTGTTCGACAAGAAACAACGTGTCGTGACCGTTGCCTACCGTCGCATCAACGGCGATATCG
>NQJI01000205.1 GCA_002256705.1 Methylococcaceae bacterium NSM2-1 | reverse complement strand
CTTGTTAGCTGGAGCAAGTTATGGTTTTGCGCCGTAGTCATTAATTACAAAAACAAAGATCGATGATACTGAAGGTAAAACAAATGCTCATCGGCAATCCAGCACAAACGTAAAGTAGTTCGTTTTAGAACTACTTACGTTCATTGGTGATAACAGCGATTAACGCAGATGTGTCTGTCGCCATAATCCTGATTGTTATTGATCGGTGTTTGACTTGGACTCAATAATTCCACCGCCTAAACAAACCTCGCCATCATAAAAAACCACAGACTGTCCGGGCGTAATGGCTCTTTGCGGTTGGTCAAACACAGCGCGACAGCGGTCATCGCCAATGGGTTCCAATCGGCAAGCCTGATCTGCCTGTCGGTAGCGGGTTTTGGCGGCGCAGCGTAACGGTTCTGTCAAGGGCTTATTACTACACCAATCCAGCTGACTGGCTTCCAGAGTGTTATGTAGCATTAGCGGATGATCGTGACCTTGGCCAACGATTAATACATTATTTTCCAGATCCTTATCGAGTACATACCAAGGTTCATCGGGGGCATTTTTAACGCCGCCTATCCCTAAGCCCTGGCGTTGTCCGAAGGTATAATACATCAAACCTTGATGCTGGCCGATGTATAGTCCTTCGGGGGTACGTATTTCCCCGGGTTTGGTGGGCAGGTAACGTTGTAAGAATTCGGTAAATTTGCGCTCGCCAATAAAACAGATTCCCGTACTGTCTTTTTTCTTATAGTTGTCAAAGCCCGCTTTTTTGGCCAAAGCGCGGATTTCGGGTTTGTGCAGATGACCGATGGGAAACAGGGTGCGCGATAGTTGTTTTTGTCCCAGCGTATAAAGAAAGTAGCTTTGTTCTTTATTAGGATCCAGTCCTTTTAGTAAGAAAAACTCGTCCTCGTTCCCATAGCTCTTGCTTGGGAACTTAGCGACACGCGCATAATGACCTGTGGCTATGTATTCTGCTCCCAAATCTTCAATGGCATAATTCAGAAAGGCTTTGAACTTAACGTGTTTGTTGCACAAAATATCGGGATTCGGAGTACGTCCTGCTTTAAATTCAGACAGGAATACTTCAAATACTTCATCCCAGTATTCGGCAGCAAAATTGACGGTTTTTAGTTCTATGCCGAGTTTATCGCAGACTTGTTGTGCGTCGGCGAGATCTTCCATGGCTGTGCAGTATTCCGTGCCGTCATCTTCTTCCCAGTTTTTCATGAATAAACCGGTTATTTGATGTCCCTGTTCCAACAGTTGTAGGGCCGTTACAGAAGAATCGACCCCCCCGGACATGCCGACGATTATGTTTTTACTCATGGTCAAGATCGAGAAATGATTGTATCAGGGATAAAGGATAACGATGCCCACTCAGGTATTCGTCCACGCTAATAAGCACCAGGGGGCTGCGTAATCGATGCTGATTTGCAGCGATTTCGTCACGTGTTAGCCAGTGCGTAGCAACTATGCCGTTATCCAGTTGTTGATCCGGGTTATGGCTATGACAGTGACCGGAAAAACAAATTCTAATAAATGTGGGGAAGACAGGATTTCTTCGCCAAAGTTGGATGGAAATAAGGTACTCAGGCTCGAAATGCCAGGCCGTTTCCTCATTTACTTCACGCTTGACCGCGGCAATCAGGTCTTCGTTTTCTTCAAAATGCCCGGCGGGTTGATTAAATTGCAGTCCACGAGGTGTTTCTTCCTCAACGAGCAAAAAACGATTATCTTGTTCGATAACGGCTGCAACGGTAACGTGTGGTTTCCAAACCATTGATGATTTCCGGTTTTAATAAAGTTAATATGTTACTAGATATGAGGAACTTATGTTGGTAAAAAAGGTTCAACAGGGTAAGTTAAAGTGCAGATTTAAACATGAGCTTAGTCTCTTGTACCTTTTGTGTTTTTATTTGTTATGTACATGGGCTTGAAATACACTAATATTGGCACTATCTTAAGCACTTGAAAGTATTTTTGTTTATTTGGTTATTATGTCCGATTTTGATCCGTTCAAAGATAATGATGACGGCTTGGCTGTTCAAGAAGCCAAGCCCAAGTTAAAAAGACCGCCTCTATACAAAGTTATTTTGTTAAATGATGATTTTACGCCCATGGATTTTGTAATTGAAATTTTGATGGATTTTTTTGCCATGTCTGAACAAAAGGCTACACTGGTTATGTTGCAAATACACACGCAAGGTGTAGGCGTGTGCGGAACCTATTCAAAAGATGTTGCCGAAACCAAAGTATGTATAGTCAACGAATATTCACGAGCACATCAACATCCGCTGATGTGCTCGATGGAAGAAGTGTAAATTTGGAGCGTTTATGTTAAGTAAAGAACTTGAAGTCACGTTAAATACCGCCTTTAAAAACGCGCACGATAAACGTCACGAATTTATCACGGTTGAGCATTTATTACTGGCATTGCTTGATAACAGTGCTGCAGAAGCCATTATGAAGGCGTGTGCTTGTGATATTAAAACGCTACGCGGGCAATTGACCCAATTTATTGATGAGACGATGTCGTTGATTCCTCCGGGCATCCAGCGCGAGACTCAGCCTACCCTGGGATTTCAGCGGGTATTACAGCGGGCTGTTTTTCATGTCCAGGCATCCGATAAAAAGGAAGTGACAGGGGCCAATTTATTCGTAGCCTTATTTAGTGAGCAGGATTCTCATGCGGTCTATCTTTTGAATAAACAGGATATATCACGTCTGGATGTGGTTAATTATTTGGCTCACGGGATTTCAAAAATAGATCAGGACAATGAAGCGTCAAGTGATCGTATATCGGAAGCTGGTAATGCTGATACCGATGCGGGCAGTCCCTTGGACAAATATACGACTAATCTTAATGAAGAAGCCTTGCAGGGCCGGATTGACCCATTAATCGGCAGGGAGCTTGAGCTTGAACGAACCATTCAGACGCTTTGCCGCCGACGCAAAAATAATCCTTTATTGGTCGGTGAAGCGGGTGTTGGTAAAACTGCGATTGCTGAAGGCTTGGCGAAAAAGATAGTTGAAGAAACTGTCCCTGAAATCCTGATGAACAGTGTAATCTATTCACTGGATTTGGGGGCACTGGTTGCCGGCACAAAATATCGGGGTGACTTTGAGAAGCGTCTTAAAGCACTGATGAATCAGCTTAAAAAAGAGCCGGATTCCATTTTATTTATTGATGAGATTCATACCATCATTGGTGCAGGCTCGGCTTCGGGCGGGGTTATGGATGCGTCCAATTTGATTAAACCTGTGCTTGCTTCCGGTCAGTTGCGCTGTA
>NQJI01000204.1 GCA_002256705.1 Methylococcaceae bacterium NSM2-1 | reverse complement strand
CAGTTTAACTTCACGTTGTTCCCCCGAAACATCGAGTTCCAGACGGGTTAATACCTGTAAAGGCACTTCATCAATAATTTTTCGAAAGGCCTGAATTTCAAGATTGTTTTGAATGTTTTCAGGTTTGCTTTGACCACTATCACTTTCTTTTAACCAGAGTTGCCCGTCTTTGATGGCTGGTGCCGGTATGACTAAGCCATTAACAGTCAGACTAATCAACCCGGTATCGTCGGGTATCGTCAAGTTGTCTGGAATTGTATCCCACAAGAATTCACCTTTGATTAGATACTTTTCCAAATGACTTAAGTCCGCCGTCAGTTTAATCGCCGGAATGCCGTTTCTATCCATGACCAGTGCAGGCTTGCCATTAACAGTAACATTTAGGGGCCAATGCTTGTTATCGCCTGGCAAATTCACCCAGCTATCTTTATATACTTTCCA
Source organism: Methylococcaceae bacterium NSM2-1 (assembly GCA_002256705.1). Lineage (GTDB taxonomy): Bacteria > Pseudomonadota > Gammaproteobacteria > Methylococcales > Methylomonadaceae > Methylobacter_C. The sequence continues at coordinate 7,223 of NQJI01000204.1, read as the reverse complement.
GCTGATAGAAAAAACACCCTTTGCCGGGTTTAAATCCAGAACCAATTGTGTAGGCCAACTGCAGCGCTTTTGCTCATAGCTGTTATAAAGAAAAGGACAGGCAAGTTCCGGATTATCCTGTAATACCCAGCTTATCCAGGGTTTAAGCGGTTCCGGCACTTGTTCCCGTGTTAATGGTTTGGCTTGCGTGAACGAAGCAAAGAATAATGTACCTAAAATTAATAACCAGATTAACCGGTTCATATCGCGATCCTGAAGATTTATACAAGGTGCCCTTGTGAACGCCCTGTTTGATATTGTGCGGGTGGATAAAGGGCACCCACAAGGGAGCCCCTACAATTCATCCTGCAAGCGCTGATATATGCCCCCAAAACTGCCATTGCTCATTAACACAAAATGTCCGCCTGCACGTGCTTCAACTTTGAGTTTAGCGATGATGTCATCCAGGGACTGACAGATTTCAATATTGTTGGCATAGTTAAGCAGTTTGCTTAAATCCCAATCCAGATTTTGCGGCTGATAGATAATCGCCAGATCGGCATTGCCTAGCGATTTGGCCAGCGATTCTGTGTGTACACCCAAGCGCATGGTATTTGATCGTGGCTCTACAATGGCGATAATGCGTTCCTGTCCCACCTGTTTACGCAAACCATCCAGCGTCGTTTCAATCGCTGTCGGATGATGGGCAAAATCATCATAAAGCGTCACGTCATTTTTCCTGGCAATCACTTCCATGCGCCGTTTAACATTTATAAATTGACCCAAAGCAGCTATTGCATCCTTTGGCAGAATGCCGACATGGTCTGCCGCAACAATGGCAGACAGGGCGTTGTAAACATTGTGCTCGCCTGTTAACGACCAGTTGACTATGCCTTGCTCATTATTTTCAAACAATACCGAAAACTGGCTGCCATCGGCTTTGAGCAATTTTGCATTCCATTGTGAGTTGGCATTAATAGAAGTTTTTGCAACGGGAGTCCAGCAACCCATAGCCAGGACCTCATTGATATTGGCATCACGCTCAGGGCTGATAATTAAGCCTTCGCCTTGATCGAACTCCAGATTGTTGAGTATGGCAGTACGTGGCCGATAGTGCACAAACTTTGAGCGCTTATCAAAAAAAGCTGAGTCATATTCATCGGCTTCAATCACAAAGAAACCTGACTTATTTTCAGGCCCCCCCCCTAAGCGCGCCGAAATGCCAAAGTTTAATGGAATACCACCGATTAAAAATCCAGGATTAAAACCCTGATGCTCAAGTATCCAGCTCAGCATGCTGGTTGTGGTGGTTTTGCCGTGGGTTCCAGCAACACCCAGCACCCATTTATCTTGCAGCACATGTTCTGCCAACCACTGCGGACCTGATACATAATTCAGACCTTTATTCAGAACCGCTTCAACTTCCGGATTGCCGCGGGAGAGGGCATTGCCAATAATAACCAGATCGGGGTCATCACCCAGATTTTCAGCTCGATAACCGTCCATTAATTGAATGCCTTGTTGTTGCAATTGTGTACTCATGGGTGGATAAACATGTTGGTCAGAACCACTGACCTGATAGCCCAACTGCCTTGCAATCACTGCAAGTCCGCCCATAAAAGTTCCGCAAATACCTAAGATGTGAATATGCAATGTCGTGTCCTAATGATTATGAAAAAGAATGATTTTTTTCATCGGCTGTTTATTGGAAGAAAATAGTTACTTGCGTTTAACGATAAGTTAAGATGAAATAATCAATAAATAATCTATATATGATCTAATAATGACCGAAAAAAACAAAATATTAGTTGAAGCTACGCCCTATTTCATAGCAGATCAATCTGCTCCTGAAAAAGGGCGTTATGTGTTCGCCTACACCATCACGATCACTAATGAAGGTAGCATCCCGGCAAAGCTATTAAATCGTCATTGGTTAATCACCGACTCCAATGGCAAAATTCAGGAAGTCAGAGGCGATGGCGTTATTGGCGAACAGCCTTATCTTAAACCTGGAGAAATGTTTCGTTACACCAGTGGAGCAGTACTTGAAACCCCTGTGGGCACTATGCAAGGTCAATATACAATGCTTTCGGATGACGGTGATAATTTTAATGCCCAAATTCCCCAATTTACTTTATCCATTCCAAGAACACTGCATTAATTAAATGTCTATTTATGCTATTGGTGATATTCAAGGCTGCTTTGATGATTTATTAAGACTCCTTGATACTATCTCTTTTAATGAAAATACCGATCAGCTGTGGTTTGCAGGTGATCTGGTTAACCGTGGGCCCAAATCCCTGGAAACCTTGCGTTTTGTTAAATCGCTAGGCAGTTCAGCCATTACTGTACTCGGTAACCATGATATGCACTTACTCGCAGCATCGTGTTTACAAAAAATAGCCAATAAAAAAGACGCACTGAGCAAGGTGCTTGAAGCCCCAGATCGAGATGAATTAATTTATTGGCTAAGACAGCGTCCACTGTTTCATTATAACGATGATTTCTGTTTGCTTCATGCCGGCTTGCCGCCTCAATGGGATTTTAAAAAAACCCAAAAAATGGCATTATTAGCAGAACAGGCCTTAAAGAGTCCTGATTATCAGGTGTTTTTAAAACAAATGTACGGCAACAAACCCAATATCTGGTCAGCCAGCTTAAAAGGCGTATCAAGGCTACGTTTTATCATTAACTGTTTTACGCGCATGCGTTATTGTGATGTTAATGGCCGCCTTGACTTTGCCAACACAGGGCCTTTAGGTTCTCAACCCAAAAGTCTGTTGCCGTGGTTTGAGGTGCCAAAACGTAAAAATGCGGATATGCGTGTTATCTTCGGACACTGGTCTACATTGGGGTATTATGAGGGGCCAAATTGTTATGCCATTGATACCGGCTGTTTGTGGGGCGGGCAACTGACAGCATTAAAACTGGGTGAACAGGTACAGCGAATCAGCATTGATTGCCCGGGTGCTAAAAAACCTAATAAAACTTATTATGTCGCTGCAACGCCTGAACTTGAGGGGGCGGCTTGAATTGTCCGATAATTGATATTATCTGGTTCCCAATTTCCAGAGACAGAAAATTGCAGTGAAACAAAGATTGCAAGCTTTTCGCATTGTTTACAGAAATAGCAATCGATAGCCTTCAATCACTGCCAATATACCCAGAGCCGCTACAACTTGCACTTTTAATAACACCCGATTGCAGGATTGCGGCGGCTTTACCCCTGCTCTCATTGACCTTGGACAACAAAGCCAGGCCGACGATAAAAAACGATAAAGTCGACAGCAATGACAACCGGTGATCCCCATTGCTCCAGTAATTTATCAGTCCGTAGCTCAAGGGTCCTACTATTGCAGACAAGCGGTTGACCAATCCCCACAAACCTAAAAATTCTCCCGCCCGCTCGGTTGGCGAAAACTTACTGACTAAAGCCCGCCCGACAGCTTGGCTTGCCCCCATGGCCAGACCAATAATATTACCGGCTATCCACATATGTGCGGGCTTGCTGGCAAATAAAGCCGCCATCACCGCAACAATCCAGATCAGTAAAGTAATTGCCAGCGTGGGGACAGATCCCATCCGGTCTTGCAAATGCCCGCAAATAAAAGCACCAACAGCAGCAGTCACATTAACAACCATAATTAGTACAATCAATAATTGGGTATCAAAGCCCATTACTTCCTGCGCATATATCGCGGCCAGAACCACCACGGTGCTCACACCCGACTGGTACACGCCCAGTGTTATCAAAAACCAGAGCAGATCACGAAAGCGGGCCGCTTCTTTAAATGTGTGTGCCAATCGGGCATAACTTACTTGTAGACTGGACAGGCTCTGGTCCCAGGCAACGGGTATTGCCCGTTCACGCAGCCAAAGAAAGGTGGGCGTGGCCGTCAATGCAAAGATTGAGGCGGTGATCAATAGTGTAACAGGTACAAATTGGGTTTCAGACAACCCATGTTGCCTGGCCCAGGTAATGTAGGCCAGACAAATCCCTAATGTCAGCAGACCGCCAAAATAACCCAGGCTCCAGCCATAACCTGACATTCTGCCCATATTCTTTTCTGGCACTATCTCCGGCAGAAATGCAGCAATCAGGTTTTCGCCACTGGCAAACATGATGGCTGATAGGGTAACCAGCACCATTCCCAACCATATATCGCCGGGACCCACCAGCGCAAGCAAGGCTGTTGATAATATACAACCCACCGAAGAAATCAGTAAAAAAGATTTCTTGCAAGCACGATGATCGGCAATCGCACCGGGCGTAACACCTTGCGAAGCACCGGCAACCACGCCAACAAAATAGGCGCTGAATATAGTGGTTTGCACCACAGTGGTATAGCCGGAATTGGCAAAATCATATAAAGCCCATGCCAGTAATTCCTTATGCCCTGCATTACCAATTAGGTGACTATTTTCATCAACAGATGGTTTATTCTGATTGCTATTCATATCCGGGAAGCCCACAACAAGTGTTAATAGTAGTAATCCTTCAAATTTGAGGGAGAAGATTATTGTTAATTAAAGTGTAACCGTTCAGCTGCACTAATCAGTGGGTTGGACTTTAGCCTGACTTACAAAAGTGTCGTGAATATTTACGTTAGAGCATTGCAAAAAATCTGAGACACTAGATATTTACTCAGCTAAAAATGACAACCATTCTGAATGAATAGGGTGTTATTTATTGGAACAAGCGATCCAGCCGCGCATAAAATTCCTGACCAATAAAACTATCATTTCTTCAACGTCCTTAATTCCAGCCTTATCCTGTTTACCCGTTACCGACAGCACACAGATTCCATGAACACCGGACCATAAAGTTCTCGTCGCACGCTTTCTAAGGTCTTCAGAAAGCTCTGGAGCAAGTTCTGCAAACCGCTCTTCAACAAGGGCAAAGACATTATCAACTTTCTCCTGATACCAGTCTGGAATTTCGGCATCTGCCGGCAAGCGATATTCAAAAACCTTGCACCATCGATTAAAGTTCTGACTGGCATAGCTGAAATAAGTCACGGCCAGTGACTCAATTGACTGCTCTGCGCTGCAGTCTTGCACTTGCTCTAACTGCGCTGCAATAGCATCCAGTGTTCTCGCATTAATGTGCATAACCAAATCAGCCATATTTGCAAATACCATATAAATACTGCCTACGGTATAACCAATCGCCACAGCAATCTTGCGCACTTTTAATGCCGAAAAGCCTTCTTCGATAATAATGGATTCTGCCGCATCCAGAACCATTGCCTTTAATTCTTCCAGGCTGTGTTCACTTCGTCTTGCCATGTTTAATCGCTTTGTTTCAATTTCATGAACTTCTTTCGCATTACACTGAAGGCTATATTTCGCTACACCTGATTTTCTGCAAAGTATTTAACCATAAAATCAACAAACGTTGTTAACTTGGCGGGCAGAAAGCGCCTTTGCAGATAAGTGGCGTAAATGGCTAGCGATGGAATGCGAAAATCCTGCAAAATTTCTATTAATTTTCCTTGTGCTACATAGTTCGCAGCCGATATTGCTGGAGCCTGCGTTATCCCCATTCCCAAAGTGGCGGCCTGACATAAGGCGCGGCCATTGTTTGAAGAAAAATGCCAGTTCGGTTTAATTTTTATCTCTTCTGTGCCGACATTAAACAGCCAATAATCTTTATGTGGAGTATCAATATAATGCAAACAACGATGTGAACTTAATTGATCAATATGTTCAGGTTTGCCATATTCGGCCAGATAATCAGGCGAAGCATAAGTGCATAATCTGGTTTCAGCAATTTTTCTGGCAACCACGCCTAAATCGAGACTATCCGTCACTAAAATAGACAAATCAAAACTGCCTTTACTTAAATTTACGTGGCCATTATGTAGCGTCATCAGAATTTTAACGTCTGGATACTTGCGTTTATACGCATCAATAGCAGGCACCATATAAAGACCGCCAAAATCTATTGGTGCGCTGATTTTTAATGTTCCTTTTACATGCCGACCCAGCTGTGAGGTATATTCATCCAGTTCCGAGAAATCATCCATAAGCTGTTTGCAGCGGTGATAATAGATTTCTCCGGCTTCAGTCAGACTAATTTGGCGAGTTGTTCTGTTTAACAAGGCAACGCCCAGGGATTCTTCCAGTTGCGCCATATATTTGCTTATCATCATTGCAGAAAGATGCATTTCGCGGGCAACAGCCGCAAAAGTACCCAATTCAACAATACGACAAAACACCCGCATGTTATTTAATTTATCCATGTTCACTCACTATAAACTATAGGTTTATATTTTATAAATTTATAGCGCTATTTTAAACCTGGGTTTATTAGAGTAGACTTTTCACTGGAGATAGTTATGTACCGTTTGGTTTTTTCATGATTTAATGTCAGGGCCAAACGGTTTTTTATTGCCCGATGACCCTAATGATAATAATAAGAGGTATTTATGAGCAAAATTCTTAATGAAGTTTTAGCAGCAAACCGGGATTATGTGAATGATTTCGGTGACAAGGGTGATTTGCCTATGCCGCCTGGCAGGCATTTTGCCATCTTGACCTGTATGGATGCCCGCTTGGATCCCGCCAAATATGCCGGCTTATCCGAAGGTGATGCCCATGTCATCCGTAATGCCGGTGGACGTGCCAGCGATGATGCCATTCGTTCTCTGGTCATCTCCTATAAATTACTAGGCACACGGGAATGGTTTGTCATTCATCATACCGATTGTGGCATGGAAACATTTACCGATGAGGTCATGCGCGACTTGTTAGGAAGCAGTTTGACAACGGCGTCCCTGAATGAAAAAGGCTTGTGGTATGACACCGGTGCAGGACCGGGCTCACACGAAGCTAAACATATAAGCTGGCTGACCATTAAAGATCAAGAAGAAAGTGTTCTGGAGGATGTTCTTCGCATTAAAAGCCACCCTCTGGTTCCCGCTAATATTCCGGTTTATGGTTATATCTACGACTGTAAATCAGGCCGGTTAATTGAAGTGCCTGCTGCAACAGACGCGGGTAAAGCGAGCTAAAAAACGATTTTCAATCCTGCTCACATCTTGAGATCCGGGCAGGGTTGGCTTATCACGTCACCAAAGTGAGTGCATATAAATTTTAAGACTTTAAAATCAATTCGATAAACTCATAAAAATGCCAAGATAAATTCGTTTTTAATTGTAACCAATTGACTGCCTGATAATTATAAAAAGTCAAATGCGGTTACCCTGATTACCCCACACGCAAATCGAATAAAGAGAGCT
>NQJI01000203.1 GCA_002256705.1 Methylococcaceae bacterium NSM2-1 | reverse complement strand
CTTGCCCTTACTGCTATGTTTGGTTTTTTTTACATTCTTGCGATGGTTAATTTGCCGGGTTTGGCTGATACGCTTATTTTTGCTGATAAACCTGGGCTTGGCGTTATAACGACCGCCATTATCATCCGAACCCATAATCGTAGGTGCCATATTGCCGCAACCAAGCTGATAGGGCGGCATGCCTGCTGAACTAGTTGTCATGGTACTGATGTTTCTGGCTGGATAAGGGTTAAATTTGTTAGCAAAACCTTCATCCATCATATGGATCATTAACTGATAACGTTCTGCGCTTGTCATGCCTCCCAAAATTACGCCGATCAGGCGCTTGCCATTTTGACTGGCTACGGAAATAAGATTATAGCCGGACCCGCAGGTGAATCCGGTTTTCATGCCTTCTGCGCCGGGATAGCTGGCAGTAAATTTGTTGATGCCGCGCAGTTCGCGGCCTTTGTAATTAAAGCTATGCGCAGAAAAATACGGGTAATAGTTAGGAAAATTTCGTTGTGTCTTCCATGCAAGTATGGCCATGTCTCGGGAAGTAGTTACTTGCCATTGGTGAGGAAGGCCTGTCGCATTCATGAAGTGAGTATCGTACATGCCCAAGGCGTGCGCCTTGGTAGTCATTTTAACCGCAAAGCTCTCTTCAGTACCTCCCAGATGTTCGGCCAGAACGACAGCTGCATCATTCGCGGAACGGGTGATAACGGCTAAAATCGCATCTTGAACCGTTAACGTTTCTCCTTGCCTTAATCCCAGTTTGCTATTGGGTTGTCGTGACGCATGATAGGATGCCCTTAAGGTATCGTAAAGGTGAATTTGGCCCGCTTTTAACGCATCAAATACCATGTAAAGGGTCATTACTTTGGTGAGCGAAGCCGGATACCATGATTGAGTCGCGTTTACTTCGTGCAATACACTACCGTTACCAGCATCGATAATTATCGCGGCATGGCGTCCATAACTGGACTCCGACACCAACAATAACCAGACAGGCATCAAAATAAGCAGAATCGATTTCACAGTATTCATTTAAAAAGGGGGTTTCCAGTAGTGGGTTATGGTTCGTGTGTCTACTCACTCGCATAGTAAGTTTAAGCTAAGCCCCTTGTAATCGATTGAATCATCCAGGATATTTTACAAGGGTCGCTGACGAGTACAGCAGGTTGCAGATATTTTAAGCCAATAAAACTGGTAATCTACAACTTAAGGCGGATAAAGCAAGGGGGGCGCATAATCTAAATCATACAATTGATATAAATAGTTTAGTGGCTAAAGTCATAAATACAGTCAAATTCCATATGTGACCGCGGTGCGGTATTCTATCAAACGATACGTGTTGATAAAACGGTATTTTATTAATCCAGACACAATCATCCTGTTTTATCAGTGGATATTTAATCCATGGGTACAATTATAAGGGGGTTCTCCCTGGCAGATTCCCCAATAACTGCCAAAGTCACCTTCTTTGCTGGTTTTCCAGTTTTCTGAAAACGCCTCAAATACTACCCCTGACCATTTCTTTTTAGCCAGTTTCTTAAATGTCGATTGAACGACCAACGTCTGATTTTTCTTGTTTGCAATACCGCAATGCTGTCCGGTTTTAAGATTGATTTCAGTGCCGCCTTCCGGACCGTTTGGCCAGCCAAACTCTGTCACAACAACTTCTTTACCGGGATAGGTTCGGCGAATTTCTTCAAGTCGTGCTATATGGAAGCCAGCCGCTTTTTCTGCTGGCGTACAGGTATGGATGCCGGAAAACTTATTTTCCCACCAGGGAAATATATTGGTTCCAATCCAATCAACCTGTGATGCAAAACTGGTATGCTCGCAGGTCAAGGATCGATTGCACCATTCCCACCATGTATCTATGGTAGTAACCGGCTGAGTCACCCCCGCTTTGCGCAAACCATCAATACAGCGGGTAATTTCACCATCAAAAGCATTGCCGTGACGGGTTCTTACCTCGGAGCCGCAGCTTAGTTTTATAATAGTTTTCGGGAAAGCCTTGGCCACTTCAATGCCTTTGGCAATGGATTGTGAATTGACAGCGGTGTCATCATCCAACCAGAGAATTGCAATGACTTTAATATGCCGCGCTTCAGCCGCAGCAAATATAGTGTCCAGTCCGTTTAGAACACCGTAAGTCATTATGCAGCGAAAAGGGGTTTGCTTAACTAATTTGTCCAGTAATTCATTGATTAATTCTTTGGAAGGATAAGCGCCAAAATTGGGATTAAGCTTTCCCACATAAGGGCTGAATGCTGCACATTGCAGTGTATCTTGTTGAGGACCTTTAATCTGCTTGCGTGCAGAGGCATTATGACCATAGCTTAACAACACTATAGAAATCACAAAAAATAACAAACGCTTCATAAAACCCTCATAAATAAACCAACTCAATAATGAGCCTTGTTTTCACTGCGTGGCAATATGATAGGCGATTTTTATTTCAGGTCGCGAATTTTATTAACGTCAGATTCATTAAATCTACTACTTAAGAACAAGAAGTTCACGAAGAATAATAATAAAGTCAAGGTAAAAACTTGATGATCTTCGTGGATTTATTGTTTGAGTTTATGGTTTTGATGCCTGAATTATTACCCCTGTTTACAAATTCCCGATGTTTGTAAAGATAAATACGTCATCATATATCAAGCTCAAGATCAGATAAGGCAGTACTACAACAAACATAGATGAAGCCGGCATTTCTGGATTTGGCATCAATTTCACAAAATGGACTAACGTTAACATTGCCTTTACACTTGACTTCACATTCGCCGCACGTGCCACTGCGACAACTGTAATCGATCTCAATACCGTAAGCTTCGGCCAGTTCCAGAAGCGTAATATTTTCATCGGTATCGACTGTTTTTCCTGATTTGGTAAAAGTGACTTTGTGTAAAGGTCCTTTCAGCTGCAAAGATTTACCTACATCCGCTGATTCTTGTGCAGAGCGTCCTGAACCGTAACTTTCGGTATGAAATCGTGACATGTCATAATCCATATCACGCAATATTTTTATTACATTATCAGCAAAAGGCTCCGGACCGCATAAAAATATATCGCGTTCATGTATATCCGGAACAAACATATTCAGCATGTGATCGTTAATCCGTCCGGTAAATCCGGTCCAGAATTCTGTACCATGCCATTTGGATGTTACTGTTACTCCGACGTGGAAACGCCGGCTGCGAGCCGACAGCATTTCAAATTCCTTGCGAAATATAATGTCCGGTGGCGATTTAAATGAGGCCAGTAATTTGACATCGACGTTCGAAGCAGTATCCGCAATCCAGCGGCACATGGAAAGAATTGGCG
>NQJI01000202.1 GCA_002256705.1 Methylococcaceae bacterium NSM2-1 | reverse complement strand
TGAGTCATCGCGGCAAGCATTTCTCAATTATTGCCGAAGAGCTTGAAAGTGATTTAAGAAGCTTGATGGCCGTCCCTGAAAATTATAAGGTGTTGTTTTTGCAAGGCGGTGCAACAGCGCAGTTTTCACTAATACCACAAAATATTTTGAATGGTAAAACCAGTGCTTGTTACATTAAAACAGGCGCGTGGTCTGAAAAGGCCATTAAAGATGCGAAGAGTTATTGTGATGTATTGGTGAGTGCGAGTTCGGAAGATACCAAGTTCACCAGCATTCCAGATGCATCAACCTGGATACTGGATGAGCAAGCGGCATATTTGCACTATACCTCTAATGAAACCATACATGGCGTGGAATTTCAGGAAACCCCCGATGCTAAAGGCTTGACACTGGTATCGGATATGTCATCCAACATTTTATCGCGCAAGATTGATGTCAGTCAGTATGGTTTGATTTATGCGGGAACTCAAAAAAATATGGGACCTGCAGGTGTTACCGTGGTTATCGTCAGAGACGATTTAATGGGACATGCCAGTAAAGCAACGCCTTCCGTATTTAACTACGCCGAGCAAGCAAAAAACCAATCCATGTTGAACACACCCGCAACCTATAATTGGTATCTGGTTGGTCTGGTGCTCAAGTGGTTAAAAGCACAGGGTGGCGTCGAGGCTATAGAGCAGCGCAATATTGCCAAAGCGGCAAAACTGTATCGAGCCATTGATCAATCGGATTTGTATTCTAATCCGGTTGCGCAACCGTTTCGTTCACGCATGAATGTGCCCTTTATTCTGGCCGATGAAAGCCTCGATAAGCCATTCCTTGCAGCAGCCGAAGCCAATGGTTTGCTCGAGTTAAAAGGACATCGCTCAGTGGGCGGTATGCGGGCAAGTATTTACAATGCCATGCCGGAAGCGGGTGTGCTGGCATTGATTGATTTTATGACTGAATTTGAACGCTCCCATTAATTGAAACACATCAACACAGAGCAGCAGCAATGTCATCAGTCACCCCACTTTCTGAATTAAGAGACAAAATTGATGCAATCGATGAGCAAATCTTGCAATTGATTAATCAGCGTGCGTCTTATGCGGTGGAAGTTGCTAAAACCAAAATTGCTCAAGGTGAGGAGGGTACATTTTATCGCCCGGATCGAGAGTCATTGGTTTTAAGACGAATTATGGACTTAAATCAGGGGCCGTTGTCTGATAATGCTGCTGTGCGCTTCTTTAGAGAGCTAATGTCCGCCTGTTTGGCTCTGGAAAAGCCATTTAGGTCCTGAAGGCACGTTTACTCAGCAAGCTGCATTTAAACACTTTGGTCATGCTGTTACGACGATCCCCGCTACAACGATAAACGAGATATTTAGTGCGGTGGAGTGTGGTTACTGTCAGTTCGGTGTGGTTCCGGTTGAAAATTCTACTGAGGGCGTCATCAGTTATACATTGGACAGATTTTTGACTTCACCCCTGAAAATATGCGGGGAAGTTGAAATCAGAGTGCATCAAAACCTGATGGGGCACGTAACAAGTTTGGCTGAAATTACTGAGGTTTTTTCCCATCAACAATCACTGGCTCAATGCCGGCAGTGGCTGGCCAAGCATCTGCCTCATGCCCGGCATACTGCTGTCGATAGCAATGCCGAGGCAGCGCGATTGGCGTCGATCAATAAACACACCGCAGCGATTGCGGGGATGATTGCGGCCGAGGTTTATAATTTAACAATTATTGAAAAAAATATTGAGGACGAGCCCAATAACACCACCCGCTTTATCATTATTGGACAACAATCACCGTCTCCCACAGGCAACGATAAAACTTCACTGGTTGTTTCTACAGGTAACCAGCCAGGAGCTTTACATAAAATCCTTGAGCCTTTCGCAAAATTTGGCATAGGCATGGTTCATATTGAGTCCAGGCCTTCTCGTCAGGGTTTATGGGATTATGTTTTTTTTATTGATATAGAAGGTCATAGTGAAGATAAGGGTGTTGCTCAAGCTTTAGATACGGTGAAAGACTGCGTCAAGATGTTCAAATTATTGGGATCTTATCCTAAAGCAGTGCTCTAACTTGTTTTGTCGAGCAATTCATAGTTGCCGCATTACTATTAAATTCTTCTGATAAAAAAACCATGAACAACACAGATAAAATTTACAATCTTGCGGTAGCAGGAGTGCAGCAGCTTATCCCTTATAAGGCGGGCAAGCCGATTGAAGAGCTTGAGCGCGAACTGGGGCTTGCCCAGGTTATAAAGCTGGCTTCCAATGAAAATCCTTTAGGACCTGGAAAAAAAGCCTTGGCAGCTATTCAGGCAGCTTTGCCAACCGTGGCGCTGTATCCCGATGGCAGCGGGTTTATGTTAAAGCAGGCGTTAGCCGAGAAATATGCTGTCGATGTGAGCCAGATAACACTGGGTAATGGCTCTAATGAAATTCTGGAGCTGGTAGCCAGGGCGTTTTTAACTCCGGAGCTTGAAGTTGTCTTTTCACAACATGCTTTTGCGGTATATCCTATCGTAACTCAAGCTGTAGGTGCTACTGCCGTAGTGGCGCCTGCATTGAATTATGGCCACGATTTGGATGCTATGCTACAAGCTGTGACCGAAAAAACCCGTTTGGTATTTATCGCAAACCCCAATAATCCAACCGGTACTTTGCTAAGTCAAGCGAGTTTAGAGCGTTTCATTAGAGCATTGCCTGACACTTGTGTGTGTGTGCTTGACGAAGCCTATTTTGAATTTGTCAGCAGTATTGATTCGATCAATTCTATTGATTGGTTAAATAAATTCCCTAATTTATTGATTACTCGCACTTTTTCAAAGGCTTATGGATTGGCTGGGTTACGCATGGGTTATGGTTTATCCAGTCCGCAGCTTGCCGATATTCTTAATCGGGTGCGGCAGCCTTTTAATAATAATGCGCTGGCTTTGGTAGCAGCAGAAGCTGCTTTGACCGATGACGAACATCTGCAACAGACAGTCACTGTGAATGCGCAGGGTATGCAACAATTGACAGACGGCTTTAAAACTTTGTGTCTGGAATGGGTTCCCTCAGCAGGAAATTTTGTTTTGGTGGATTTAAAACAAGCGGGGCTACCTGTTTATGAGGCCTTGTTACGCAAGGGTGTTATTGTCAGGCCTGTAGGCGTGTATGAATTACCTAATCATTTACGCATCAGCATAGGCACAAAAGAGGAAAATCAGGTATTTCTCGAGGCACTAACCGATATACTGGTCAATGTTTAACCGGCTTTGTGTTATCGGCGTTGGCTTAATTGGCGGCTCAATCGCGCGCGCAGCCAGACAATATGGGCTAAGCAAAAGCATTGTTGGATATGGTCGTCAGGAGGATATGAATAACCTGGAGACTGCAAAACGACTAGGTGTTATTGATGACTTTTATTTGCAGATAGAAGAAGCTGTTCAAGGCGCTGATTGCGTCGTCATTGCCACACCTGTTGCGTCTATCGAAAGCATTTTTGCATTGCTTAAGCCGTTCTGGTCAGATCACACGATTTATACTGATGTGGGTAGCACCAAGGGTAGTGTTGTCTCAGCTGCACAGCGGGTTTTTGGAACTGTGCCTGATAATTTGGTTCCGGCTCATCCCATTGCCGGGGCAGAACAAAGTGGTGTAGAAGCATCTGTAGATGATTTGTTTCTGAATAAACGATTGATTATTACCCCGCTCAGTAATACCCGGACAGAAGCCTTGCAAAACATTAAATGTTTCTGGGAGCTGTGCGGATCTGTGGTATCGGTGATGGATGTAAAACGTCATGATGCTGTATTGGCGGCCACCAGCCATTTACCCCATATTCTTGCCTTTGCTTTAGTGGATATGCTGGGTCATAAAGACGAACAAAGTGAAATCTTTAAATATGCCGCAGGTGGCTTTAGAGATTTTACGCGGATTGCATCCAGCGATCCAATCATGTGGCGGGATATTTGTTCAGCCAATAAAAATGAAATAATCCCATTGATTCAACAGACAAGGGAGCAACTGGATAAAATACAGCGCTTGCTGGAAAATGATGATAGCCAGCAGCTTTTTGCAATCTTTGCGTATGCCAACACTGCAAGGCAACGCTTTCTTAATCAGTTTGAAGGAAATATGTCAAAATCAATCACATTTCAAGTGCAGCCAGGTGGCAAGTTACAGGGTGAGGCGCGAGTACCGGGTGATAAATCCATGTCACATCGTTCTGTTATGCTGGGTTCATTGGCTGATGGCATTACTCACGTAAAAGGCTTTCTCGAAGCCGAAGATGCCTTGGCTACATTACAGGCATTTCGTGATATGGGTGTGGAAATTGAAGGGCCGGTTAATGGCTGTCTAACTATTCATGGTGTTGGCAAGCATGGATTAAAACCACCTAAAAATGAGTTGTATCTTGGCAACTCGGGTACGTCCATGCGTTTGTTGAGCGGATTATTGGCGGGGCAATCGTTCAATTCGGTGTTAACTGGCGATAAGTCCTTATCCGGCAGGCCGATGAAGCGGGTCACTGAGCCGTTGGCGGCGATGGGGGCCGATATAAAAACCACTGAAAAGGGTAAAATCCTGTTTGTTGCTGGCAGGCATGTATGCCGAAGGAGAAACCAGTGTAACTGAGCCTGCACCGACACGCGATCATACTGAAAGGATGCTGTCTGGATTTTCCTATCCCGTCAAACAACAAGGCAGCAAGGTTACCATTACTGCTAATGGATATTTAAAGGCGACGGATATTGATGTGCCCAGTGATATTTCCTCGGCTGCATTCTTTTTGGTCGGAGCTTCAATTGCGCCAGGTTCTGATTTATTGTTAAAACATGTAGGCATTAATCCTACGCGTACCGGCGTTATAGATATTCTTCGATTGATGGGAGCGAATATTGAAGTGCTTAATAAGCGCATTGTTGGCGGAGAGCCGGTTGCCGATCTGCATGTTGTTTACAGTCCGCTGAAAGGAATTGATATTCCTGAAGAATTGGTGCCGCTGGCTATTGATGAATTCCCCGTATTGTTTGTTGCCGCAGCAGTTGCGGAAGGACAAACCCGATTAAGCGGTGCGGAAGAGCTTAGGGTCAAAGAATCAGACCGGATTCAGGTCATGGCAGACGGTTTGCAGGTACTGGGTGTGGACGCGCAGCCGACTGCTGATGGCATGATTATTCAAGGTGGTTCAATAGGCGGGGGTGTAGTGACATCGCATGGGGATCATCGCATTGCCATGTCTTTTTCAATTGCCGGATTACGTGCCAATGCGCCGATTACCATTCTGGATTGCGCCAATGTGAACACCTCCTTTCCCGAGTTTAAAAATTTGGTAAAGTGTCTGGGGTTAGATCTGGTCTGCGACGACTGCAAGGATGCAGGAGGTAGAGCAACGAAGGGATCAGTTGCCGAGGAATCCTGATGCATATCCCTGTCTTAACTATTGATGGTCCTAGTGGGGCCGGCAAAGGCACAGTCAGCCGCTTGGTAGCGAAAAAACTGGGCTGGAATTATCTGGATAGCGGCTCTATTTATCGATCATTGGCTATTGCGCTGCAAAAGACTTCAACTGATTTAGCAAATGTAAGTGAGATTGTTAAAGTAGCGCAAGTTATGGCGTTAGAATTCGAATGTGGTGATGAATTGATCGTTAAGCTCAATGGCGAAGACATTACTAAACAATTGGCGCTTGAAAGTATCGGCAATGTCGCTTCACAAATTGCTGCACTGCCCGACGTCAGACGGGTATTATTGCAAAAACAGCAAGATTTCAGACAAGCGCCTGGACTGGTCGCAGATGGTCGTGATATGGGTACAGTCGTTTTTCCTGATGCTGAAAATAAAGTGTTTTTAACGGCTAGCGCCGAAAAAAGAGCTGAAAGACGATATAAACAGTTGATAGAAAAAGAAATTGATGCTAACCTTATCAATATAATTAAAGACATAGAAGAGCGCGATCGCCGCGATATGGAACGAAAAACCGCCCCATTAGCAATGGCGAGCGATGCGCTTTATATTGATTCTTCTGACATGACTATAGATGCTGTGGTTGAAGAAGTTCTGAATTTAATCCGTTAAGGGTTTTTGTGTGGCCGCATTGTTAAGTGTGGTTTTTTTTAACTTTGATAAAGAAAAGGTTTGTTCGAGTTTCGACAAACTTGGGAAATAATAAAATGAGCGAAAGCTTTGCTGCATTACTCGAAGAAAGTTTAACCAAGACCAAAATGAGTCCTGGTGCCATGTTAATGGGTACAGTGATTGATATCGAAAATGATATGATTATCGTCAGTACGCATTCCAAATCCGAAGGCGTCATTCCTAAATGGCAGTTTCTAAACAACGACGGCGAATTAGAAGTTGCAATTGGCGATGAAGTTGAAGTCGCCCTGGATTTATTTGAAGACGGTTTAGGTGCTACCCTTCTTTCTCGAGATAAAGCGAAGAAAAACAAAGCCTGGTCCGAACTCGAAAGTGCTTTTGAAAAAGAAGCAACCATTATCGGCCGTATTACCGGTAAAGTTCGCGGCGGTTTCACT
>NQJI01000026.1 GCA_002256705.1 Methylococcaceae bacterium NSM2-1 | reverse complement strand
AGGATTTTGATAAAAACAACCTGGAAAATTTAACTCGTTTGATCAAAAACGGTACGGTTGTCGGTGAAACGCACCGCATGTTAAATCAGCAAGGAAAATTAGCAGACGGTCGGTTGCCCTTTCGCATTCCTTTTCCTGTAGCTATGGATCGATTGCACAAGCGTCAAGCTGACGTGACTCAAGTCGAAATCGAAGTCTTTATCAACGACCATATTCCCGACTTGAGCAGCAAGCCGAAAACTTATCAACAAAAAATTCGGCAGCAAGTACAGCATTACTTGGAATCGTTAACGTATCACGCCGAAACGTTTGAGCTTTTTAATCTAAAAGGCACACCCTCACATATTCTGGTGGACAAAAAAGGCCTGTTAAGGGATTGTGCATTTGGCGCTCATCCTGATCTGGAAGCGCGTGTGCTGGAGTTGTTGCGGGAATAATCGATCGAACAAGCCACTCATAAACTGCTTCAACTGCCTGATTTTTGATAAACGACCACGGATCAAAAAGCTGATTTACCACAGGATTTTATTATTCTAAAGGTAGACGTGTTGTTTGTTTATTCTGTCTTCAGGTTATAATGACAGCCACAAATAAGCAATTGGTAAGTACTTCGGCTTTTTTATTAACAGCTTAGCGGCGAGTGCCACCATTGCATTTCAAGACCTCAGTAATTTCCAGATGAGTTACCACAACAAAATATGACACAAAAACTTTATATTCAAACCAACGGTTGTCAGATGAATGAGTATGATTCCGACAAAATGCGTGACGTGCTGCAAGCGTCGCATGGATTTGAATTGATTGATGATCCAAAACTGGCGGATGTTTTGCTGCTTAATACCTGTTCAATACGCGAAAAGGCGCAGGAAAAAGTTTTTTCAGCCTTGGGTAAATGGCGCAAGATCAAGGACAAGCGTCCCGATGTGATAATTGGTGTGGGTGGTTGCGTAGCCAGTCAGGAGGGTGATGCCATTCAAAAACGCGCACCGTTTGTGGACATGGTTTTTGGGCCGCAAACCTTGCACCGCTTGCCGCAACTGCTGGATCAAGTTCGCAGTAAACACAAACCCGTCATTGATGTTTCGTTTCCGGAAATAGAAAAATTTGATGCCCTTCCCGAGCCTCGGGCAGAAGGACCCAAGGCCTTTGTTTCGGTGATGGAAGGTTGCAGTAAATATTGTTCTTTTTGCGTAGTACCTTACACGCGGGGTGAGGAAATCAGCCGACCCCTGAGCGATGTGATTGCCGAAGTTACAACATTGGCCAGACAAGGTGTGCGGGAAATCAATTTATTGGGGCAAAATGTGAACGCCTATCGCGGCGAAATGGACGACGGCGGTATCGCCGATTTTGCATTATTGCTGCATTATGTGGCGGCGATAGACGGGATAGATCGCCTTCGTTTTACGACGTCACATCCGGTTGAATTTACTGATAGTTTGATTGAAGCCTTTGCTGAAATTCCACAGCTCGTTGATCATCTGCATTTGCCGGTGCAAAGCGGCAGCGATCATATCCTGAAAATGATGAAGCGTGGGCATACACGCGCGGATTACATGGAAACCATACGCAAATTGCGTGCAGTGCGACCCAATATTAGCCTGTCTTCGGATTTTATTATCGGCTTTCCGGGCGAAACCGATCAGGAATTCGAAGAGACCCTGTCGTTCATTGAAGAAATCGGTTTCGATTTGTCATTCAGTTTTGTTTATAGCCAGCGCCCCGGAACACCCGCAGCTGATTTGCCTGATGATGTGCCTGCGGAAGTTAAAAAACAACGTCTGGAACGTTTTCAGAATCGTATTAACGAAATGGCCGCAGCTATTTCAAACAGCATGATTGGCACAATGCAGACCGTTTTAGTTGAAGGACAATCTAAAAAGAATCCGTTACAGATGCAGGGCAGAACCGAAAATAACCGGGTAGTTAACTTTATTGCTCATCCCAGATTGGCAGGGCAATTTGTCGATGTACTGATTGCGGAAGCGTTGCCCAATTCTTTACGAGGCCGGCTTGTTGAGGCTTCTGTTGATAAAATTATTGCCCATGGCTGATTCATTATAATGATCTCACAGGAAATTTCCCTGCTCCCTGCCGATAATGGCAGATTATCCAATTTTTGTGGCCAGTTAAATACCCATTTGCGGCAAATTGAAGCACGCCTTCAGGTTGAAATCGCCAATCGCGGTAATCAGTTTAAAGTGACAGGTTTAGACACTTCTGTCAAAGCGGCTTGCGCCGTTATGCAAAAATTATTCGCAAGCACTGAAAAGGAACAGTTGACTGCCGAACTGATTCATTTAGCCATGCAGGATGCCTCAATTGATGAAATGATAAATACTTCGGCAACAGTAGCTGAACAAAATATAGCGATTAAAACCAAAGCCGGGATGATCAAAGGCAGGGGTCCTAATCAACAAGCTTACTTACGAAAAATTACCTCACATGATATAAACTTTGGTGTGGGACCCGCTGGTACCGGTAAAACTTATCTGGCTGTGGCCTGTGCGATTGATGCCTTGCAAAATGAAAAAGTCAGGAAAATAATTCTGGTGCGTCCCGCGGTAGAAGCCGGTGAAAAACTGGGCTTTTTACCGGGAGACATGGCACAAAAAGTCGATCCCTATTTGCGACCACTGTATGATGCGCTTTATGAAATGCTCGGCTTTGAACGAGTTGAAAAAATGATTGATAAAGGCATTATAGAAGTGGCGCCGCTGGCTTTTATGCGCGGCCGAACCTTGAATGACGCATTCATTATTCTGGATGAGGCACAAAACACCACGACAGAGCAGATTAAAATGTTTCTTACTCGCGTGGGTTTTGGCTCCACTGCCGTTGTCACGGGTGATATTACGCAAACAGATTTGCCTTCAGAAAAGATGTCCGGCTTGCGGCATGTGCTTGAAGTTCTGAAAGATATTGAGGGTATCAGTTTTACTTTTTTTGGAACGCGGGATGTAGTCAGGCATCCCTTGGTGCAGCGCATTGTTTCCGCTTATGAAGCGTATGAGCAAAAAAACAATCCGGAGCCATGAATCTAGTCGAAATTCAGACCATTTTCAAATCAAACGGCCAACCCGATCAGGAACAGATTCAACGCTGGGTTGATGCTGCGCTGGATGGTTTCAATCAGGATACCGAGATCGTTGTGCGTATTGTCGATGAACAGGAAAGCGCTGAACTCAATGAACAATATCGCCTAAAACCGGGCCCCACCAATATTCTGAGTTTTCCGGTTGAAGTGCCTGAAGGCATTGAGCTTAATTTATTGGGCGATTTAGTCGTCTGCGCCCCGGTTCTGGAAAAGGAAGCTTTGGAGCAACATAAAGCATTAACGGATCATTGGGCGCATATCATTGTACATGGCGTACTGCACTTATTGGGCTACGATCACATCGACGATGATGAGGCTGAGCTTATGGAAAACAAGGAAATAACAATTTTGAACAAATTAAATATCAAAAATCCCTATATACAGGTAAATGAAGAATGAGCGACGAGCAACCTCCAAGTAGAACCGGCCCCCGAAAACGTTGGGTGGAAAGAATCAGCCAGCTATTTTCCGGGGAGCCGCAAGATTTGGATGATCTTCTTGGCATATTACGCGAAGCCCGGGAAAACCGGTTACTGGATACCGATGCCTTATCCATGATTGAAGGCGTATTACAAGTTTCGCAAATGCGGGTGAGGGATATTATGATCCCCCGCATTCAAATGGTTGTCGTGCCAAAAGATGCCGAACTGGAGACCATATTCCCACTGGTCATCGAGTTTTGTCATTCCCGTTATCCCGTTATTGATGGGGATCGCAGTAAAGTAGTGGGGGTCTTGTTAGCCAAGGATTTGCTGGCGCGTGTATTACAAAATAAAACCCTGACTGTCCAGGAGATAATGCGTCCCGCCTGTGTCGTTCCGGAAAGCAAACGTTTAAATGTATTGCTTAAGGAGTTGCGGACCAATGGTAACCATATGGCCATTGTTGTCGATGAGTACGGTCAGGCCGCAGGTCTTGTCACTATCGAGGATGTGCTGGAAGAAATCGTGGGTGAAATTGAAGACGAACACGACGACCATGAAGACGAAGGCTTTATATTTCAGCGCAGTTCCAATGAATTCATGATAAAGGCGCTCATGCCTATTGAAGAGTTTGATGATTATTTTTCCACACATTTAGCCACGGATGAATATGATACCATCGGCGGTTTTATTGTGAGTGAACTCGAACACATGCCTAAAAAAGGTGAAAGTCTGGTAATAGATAACATGCGCTTTGAAGTAATTAGAGCCGATAACCGGCGCGTACATCTGATAAAACTCAAATTAACCAAGTAGCAGGAAAGCAATTATGAATGATAAGACGGTGCTGGTAACCGGCGGTGCGGGCTATATCGGCAGCCATGCTTGCGTTGAATTACTGCAAGCGGAATTCAAGGTGGTAGTGGTTGATAATTTTTCCAATAGCAAACCCGAATCGTTGTCTCGGGTGCAACAAATCACAGGAAAAACACTCTCTTTTTATCAGGCCGATATTCGTGATAAACAAGCGTTAACTGAAATTTTTGCCAAAGAATCACCCTCAACAGTAATACACTTCGCAGGTTTAAAGGCCGTTGGCGAATCCTGTGAACAACCGCTACTGTACTATCATAATAACGTCTACGGAACGCTGGTGCTTACTGAAGTAATGAGCAATGCGAACGTAAAGAAGCTGGTTTTCAGTTCCTCCGCTACCGTTTATGGTGAATCTTCCGGCACGCAGTATTCCGAGGATTTCCCCTTGGGTGCTATTAATCCTTATGGCCGATCAAAAGCCATGATTGAAGACATTCTAAGAGACTTGACGGCAGCCGATAAAATTATTCAAACTGAATTCCCCTGGAAAATTGCATTATTACGCTATTTCAATCCGATAGGCGCGCATGAGAGCGGTATGATAGGCGAAGATCCCAATGGAATCCCAAATAATCTGATGCCATATGTTGCCCAGGTTGCCATTGGCAAATTAACGCAATTATCGGTATTTGGTGATGATTATCCAACTCGGGATGGAACCGGTATCAGGGATTATATTCATGTTGTTGATCTGGTAAAAGGTCATATCAAGGCCATAGATGCATTGAACAGCGAGAAATTCGAAGCGGGTGGCTGTAAGGCTTATAATCTGGGCGCAGGTAGAGGATACAGCGTCCTGGAAATGATCAATGCTTTCGAAAGGGTAACCGGTAAAACAATCAATTATAAAATTTCTCCGCGTAGAGCAGGCGATCTGGCAGAATGTTTTGCTAATCCTGATTTGGCGTTAAAAGAGCTTAACTGGAAAGTAGAAAAAAACCTGGATGATATGGTAGCAGATACCTGGAACTGGCAGTCTAAAAACCCACAGGGGTATATTTAGGTTTAAGCTTCAAAGCTAATAGACAGCCAAGTGATTTTTTTAGCACGATACAAGACTAGGTTTATCTCAAAGATACTCGGATTATTATATTGATGAGGAATTTATGTGCTGGAGTGGCGAAGCATCAGCGGTATTAGCAACCATCGGCTTATCGAGTACCGCTTATTTTTATTATAAAAAAGAACCTGCTGCTTTATGTGCGGCCTTGGGATACTTTTCCTTGATGGAGTTGTTGCAGGCATACACTTACACGGTAATAGACGATTGTGCCAATCCCGCTAATCAGATAGCAACACTGTTAGGCTATCTGCACATTGCTTTTCAGCCCTTTTTTATCAACGCCGTATCGTTGTATTTCATCCCTGAAAAAATCAAAAAGCAGATATCTTCATCGGTTTATTTTACTTGCTTTGTAGCCACTGTCTGTTTATTGATACGGCTGTATCCTTTTGAATGGGCGCCCGCCTGTTATGAGGTTAAAACCCGATTTATCTTGTTTAGCCAATACATTGATTCATTCAATGCACCGTTTTGCGGCAAGAGAATCTGTTCAGTTTCTGGTGACTGGCATATTGCCTGGGAAATTCCGGCAATAGCTAATAATGTATTGTATAACATGTACATCGTCGCAACATTTATAATGCCTTTTCTTTATGGATCCTGGAAAATCACCATTTATCACATTGTTACCGGTCCATTTTTGGCTTACCTGACCACCAGTGATCCTAATGAATGGGCGGCAGTCTGGTGTCTATATTCCATAGGATTAGTGCTTATCTTGGTCAAATCACCAATACGCAACTTTTTACATGTAAGCAGTTGGTTCTGGTGGAAGTATCTGAAAGTCTAAAATACATAGGCAGTAACTTCTACCAAACTCTCGACCATGAAAACAGGCTGCCACAATTAAGCGGTTTTTTTATTGATGCGGTTTGTGGGCTATTGTTGCCTCGTACCAAGTAATATCGATAACATGCCATCGATATTACTTGTCCAATGGGGCCATCGTTATGGCGTCCGCTCAAGAAGACCTGCAACTCATCGGAGTTAGCAGTGTTATTAATATACATCAAAAGTACATATGGATAAAAACACATTCACAAACCGCATAGTGGTTCTTGATACCGAAACCACTGGGTTAAATCCTCAGGAAGGACACAGAATCATTGAAATTGGTTGTGTGGAACTGGTTAAGCGCCGATTAACGGGCAAACGCTTTCATGTTTATATTAATCCCGATCGAATCATTGATGAAGGCGCAATTGCAGTTCACGGTATCACCAACCAATTTTTAGATGATAAACCGTATTTTGAGCAGATTGTAGATGATTTTATTGCATTCATCAGGGGTGCTGAGCTAGTTATACATAATGCGCCATTTGATGTCGGCTTCATCAATCATGAGTTTTCACGACTGAAAAAGAAGGCGGTAACGGTCTCAGATTATAGCGAGGTATTTGATACTCTGGCATACGCCAGAAAAAAACATCCCGGACAAAGAAACAGTCTGGACGCACTTTGTAAACGCTATGGTATCGATAATAGCCACCGGGATTTACATGGTGCATTACTGGATGCAGAAATTCTGGCGGATGTGTTTCTGTTAATGACTGGAGGGCAGTCTTCGTTGCTGGATGAAGGACCATCGGGGACGGATGAATCAAGTATAATTACTGAAGTGAAACGCGTGTTTGCAGATCGCCCCGCATTAAAAGTTATTTGCTGTAATGATGAGGAATTAGCAGCCCATCAGCAGCGATTGGAAGCAATTGAAAAAACCGGTGGCGCTTGTATCTGGAACCAGTAGTTATAGCCGGGCTAGTGTCGCTTATCCCGGCACAAGTAGCGGTGTTTTTCGGGCTAGGCTGCTTGCTGTACTAACCCGATCACAAGAATTACTCAGCCGCTTTTGGTTTTGCCCGCCGGGATGTAGAACTCATTCTTTTTTTGCTTTTGTCCGCTTTTTTAGCCGTATCATCCGGTTTTGATTTTCTGACACTATCTTCCATTTTTGATATGTTAAGCTGTTGTCCAGCCACCCGGATTTTTTTCAGTTCCTCAAGCAACTCTTTGGGCATACCCGCAGGTAACTCAACCGTGCTGTAGTCATCTTCTATTCTGATGCGGGCGATATGATCACCATCTATGCCTGTTTCATTGGCGATGGCACCAACAATATTGCCCGGTTTTACACCGTGATTGTGGCCGACTTCAATACGGAAAGTTTCCATTTCGATAGCTGCCCCACCAGCCCCAAACACACGTTTTGGTTTGCGATCCCTTTGTGGACGATCGTCTCTTTGCGAACGGTCGTCTCTTTGCGGCCTGTCATCTCTGCTTTCGTAAGATTTTTTAGGCAAATTTTGCATTAACAACGGTGTATCACCTTGCACCAGCTTTGCCAGAGCGGAGGCTATTTCCAATGCAGATATATTATGTTCCTGCTGGTATTGCTCTATCAGTTGAGTGAAAAAACTCAGCTCTTCTGCGGCCAGAGTATCGGTAATATTCTGTTTAAAACGGGAAATTCGTTTATTATTAATAACCTCGGTTGAAGGCAAGCCCATTTCTTCAACTTTTTGTTTGGTTGCTTTTTCGATATTACCTAACAGTTTTCTTTCCCTGGGCGCAATAAACAAAATCGCATCACCAGTGCGTCCTGCACGGCCGGTTCTGCCAATACGATGAATATAAGATTCGGTATCGTAAGGGATATCGTAGTTGACAACATGAGTAATACGGTCTACATCCAATCCGCGTGCAGCGACATCGGTTGCAATTAAAATGTCCAATTTGCCGTTTTTCAGATGAGCAATTGTACGCTCTCTAAGCGCCTGAGACATATCGCCGTTAATTGCCGCAGCTGAATAACCCCGTGCTTCCAGTTTTTCTGCCAGTTCAATAGTTGCGGTTTTGGTTCTGACAAAAATAATCATGCCGTCAAATGTTTCAGCTTCAAGGATGCGGGTAAGTGCGTCCAGTTTGTGTACACCACTGACCATCCAAAAGCGTTGACGTATATTTTCAGCAGACGCAGTGGTCACTTTGATGGTGATTTGCTCTGGCTCATGAAGGTACTCTTGAGCAATTTTGCGAATAACCGTAGGCATGGTCGCAGAAAACAGGGCGATTTGGATGTCGTCGGGCGTTTGTTCAAGTACCCATTCCACATCATCAATAAAACCCATGCGCAGCATTTCATCGGCCTCATCAAGAACAAGAACACTAAGTCCATCCAGATTCAACGTGCCTTTGCGCATGTGATCCATGACCCGACCCGGCGTGCCGACAACCACATGGGCGCCGCGCTTTAACTGGCGTAACTGGGTGCTATAGTCCTGTCCACCGTAAATGGGTAAAACATGAAAGCCTTTTAAATGAGCAGCATAACGCTGAAACGCTTCTGCTACCTGAATCGCAAGCTCTCGAGTCGGTGCCAGAACCAGAACCTGCGGGTCTTTTTGCCGAAGATCTATACGTGATAAGATAGGCAGTGCAAACGCAGCTGTTTTACCAGTGCCTGTTTGTGCTTGTCCCAGAACATCTTTGCCTTGCAGCATGTGCGGGATAACTTGTGCCTGAATGGGCGAAGGTGTTTCATAACCGACATCATCCAGCGCTTTTAGCAAAGGTTCAATCAGTGCTAAATCACGGAAAGAGGGTAATGTAGAAACATCATTGGACATGGATTTACCTGTTTGGAGTATTTGGAATGCGCGTAGGCGCGGGGAAATGTTTGTTTATATATTCATTATACCGCATCTTATTGAATTTTGCAGTAACTTGATGGGCTCACGGGTGTGAGTAATACATTGTAGGTTGAGTCTGACGCTTGCCACAATAAAATTAAAGATATTTAATTTCGCGCAATTGAGCGCGTAAAGCAGGATTTTTCTAATGCGCTGAATAGTTTCAGCCAGACGCAAAGCTTGAGGCGCAATCTCTTTTGGTCTTGAGCTTGGCCCCTTGTACCTTTTTTATGTATTTGCTTGTTATAATGACAGCAGTTTTGTAACCGTATCAATTCTAATCGAGAGATTTCATGATTCAAGGTAGTATCGTAGCGTTAGTAACACCGATGTATGAAAGCGGTGCAGTGGATAAGGAAAGTCTGAAAATATTAGTCGAGTATCACATTGAGCAAGGCACAGATGCCCTTGTTGCTGTAGGTACGACCGGGGAATCTGCAACCCTGGATGAAGATGAACACTGCGATGTTATTAAGTCAGTTGTTGACTATGTAGGCGGAAGGATACCGGTTATTGCTGGAACAGGTGCGAACTCAACCACTGAAGCGATTGTCCTGACGCGTAAAGCCAAACAAGCGGGTGCTGATGCCTGCTTGATTGTAACGCCGTATTACAATAAGCCGACTCAGGAAGGTTTGTATCTGCATTACAAAGCCATCGCTGAAGCTGTTGATATACCTCAGATTTTATACAATGTACCGGGACGTACCGCCTGTGATATGTTGCCAGAAACCGTTGGAAGATTGTCCCATATCGCCAATATTGTTGGCGTTAAAGAGGCAACAGGAGACCTGTCAAGAGTCAAAAAAATCCGTGATTTAGCAGGTGCCGATTTTGCAATATATACGGGCGATGATGCTACCAGCCGCGAGTTTTGTCTGTTAGGCGGTAATGGTACGATTACCGTAACCGGTAACGTTGCCCCACGTCTGGTACATGAAATGATTATGGCGGCAATGGCAGGCGATAAAGAAACCGCTTTAGCCATAGACACAAAACTGGCAGCCTTACATAAAAACCTGTTTATTCAGTCGAACCCGATCCCTGTTAAATGGGCTGTTTCTGAAATGGGCTTAATGGGTAAAGGTATTCGTTTGCCTTTAACCTGGCTAACTGAGGATTGTTTTAATGCAGTACGCAACGCAATGCGTCAGGCTGAAGTTATTCGATGAAAGATAAAATTGGCTCGTTCTTCATTTTTGCAACTGTACTGTTTAATCTATCAGCCTGCAGTTACGTCAAAAGTTTATTTCCTGATAAGGAAAAAGATTATCAGTATACGACTGAAATTCCACCGCTGATTTTGCCTGACGATCTGAAAAAAAACC
>NQJI01000201.1 GCA_002256705.1 Methylococcaceae bacterium NSM2-1 | reverse complement strand
TTCCATCCCGGCGTGGGGCACATAAGTTTAATAATCAACGGAGAACCGATGGCAGAACCATTAGTCCCCTTTGCGGCATTGACAACAGTACTGTTGGTTTTGGGTATTACAGCAGTCCTTGGTCTATTAATGTTTTTCGAATTTGGTTTACTCATATTCATTGGAGCGCTTTTTTTCGCGTTTTTTGGCATTGTTCTAGTGGCACCCTATTTTTGGCCGGTGTTAGTGATTATTTTTGTTGTTATCGGATTGATGTCTGTCGGCAGTAGCAACAAACGCTAGACCGGATGTAATTTGATCTGGCAATTATTGTTGAACCGAATACCGCTTTCTATTGAGCCGGATTCAAATGAAAGATGTCATCAGAACCTTCTATTTTCAATTCGTTGTCTTGGGCCGGATTGGGTAGTTGATCACTTCCCTGTTGCGGCGTTATCGGTTTATTTATGGTTTGATCCAAAGGCTGATTGGGCTTACTGAGATCTTTGCTGGCTTGACCAACCGCAAGATCCTGTATTTCGCCATCATCATATATTTTCAAATTGACCGTTTGTCCGTTGTTTTTTCCTGTCAATTGAAAATAACGCTTTTGAACACTTTCGACTTCATCGACTTTGAGATTAGGGTAAAGTTGGTTGAGTTGTTTCATGATAGGAAATGGAATATCGAAAAAAGGTATTTCTTTAGCCATTTTTATTATTGCACCATCGGCTGCAACAATCATGTCGGTATCAATATAATCTTTATTGTTAGCCGTTTTTGTGCTTACAATTTTAAACTTGACATAACCTGTA
Organism: Methylococcaceae bacterium NSM2-1; assembly: GCA_002256705.1. Taxonomy (GTDB): domain Bacteria; phylum Pseudomonadota; class Gammaproteobacteria; order Methylococcales; family Methylomonadaceae; genus Methylobacter_C. Next base: position 3,941 of record NQJI01000201.1, on the reverse strand, counting down.
TCCGTCACTTTTTCGATCTTGGTAATCGTGTTTTGATCAATGGAATTTGCAACCGTAGTACGCACGGCATCCGGCAACGCGTTAAACTTTATAGTAGAACGTTCTTCGGCGGCGATTGTTACGGACGAAATTAAGCTGAAAATTATCCATCCAATTTTTTTGCAGTACATATGAATCTCCAGTTTTATAGAATTGGCTCATATAGAGGCCTAATCTGATTAAGCGACATAACAAACGAATAAGTTAAAAGTAGGCCTTGATTGGCAGGCCTGCCTATGTAGCTTAATCAATGAAGGCATCTATAATAAGTTAAATTTATACGAAACGATAAAATAGACACTTTGCCACTTCCGCCGTTACGAGATACAGAACAACAATAATCCCCAATAAAGCCAGCACATTTAGCGGAAGCGGTTGAAAGCCAATTAGCGTTGCGAACGGCAGATAAGGCAAGGCTAAAGTAACGGCGACAATAGTGAGTGTGGCGATCACCAGATATTTGCCGGGGCGGCTTTTAAAAACGGATTTTCTGCTGCGGACAACAAAAACAATTAAAGCCGCTGACACCACCGATTCCAGAAACCAGCCGGTACGAAATTGCTCGACGGGCACTTGTAACCACCAGAGCAGACCGAACGTCAGATAATCGAATATGGAACTGACGATGCCGAAGGTGAACATGAATTTGCGAATGAAATGAATATCCCAGCGCCGAGGTTGAGTCACCATTTCAGCGTCCACATTATCGGATGCAATAGTCATTTCCGGAAAATCGGTCAGCAGGTTGGTCAATAGAATTTGCTTGGGCAATAACGGCAGAAAGGGTAGGAACAGCGATGCGCCGGCCATACTGAACATGTTGCCGAAATTGGAACTCGTTGCCATAAACACATATTTTAACGTGTTGGCAAAGGTGATGCGACCCTCTTTGACACCTTTGACAAGTACATCCAGATCTTTTTCCAGCAGGACAATTTGGGCGGTTTCCTTGGCGATATCGGCTGCGCTATCGACCGAAATGCCGACATCGGCGGCATGCAATGCAGAAACATCGTTGATACCGTCGCCCATATAACCGACCACAAAACCGGCTTTCTTTAGGGCGATAATAATACGTTCCTTCTGGTTGGGTTCGACTTCGGCAAATACATTCACTTCAGTCACTTTATTCATCAGAGCATTTCCGCTCATTTGTGCGATCTCTGGGCCGGTCAGGATTTTGGAACCAGACAGCCCCAATTGCTGGCTGACAGTTTCGGCAACCAAACGGTTATCTCCGGTTATGATTTTAAGGGTGACTCCCAGCTGTCTGAGTTGCTCGATGGTTTGAGCACAGTTGGCTTTAGGCGGATCAAAAAGGGTAAGAAACCCCAAAAACCGCATTTCTTTTTCATCGTCTTTAACCAGTTCATTTTCTTCAGCGAGGGGTTTATAAGCAATGCCTAAGGTACGCAAGCCTTGAGTACTGAACGCTTCATAGTTTTGTTGAATGCGCTCGCGAACCTCATCGATATCCATCAGGATACCATCGCTGTTTTCGACATGTGTGCAGGCGCTCAAAACGTTAGTTAATGCGCCTTTGGTAATTAGAATGTTCGCGCCTGAATCCGAAATTAGCATACTCAAGCGCTTACGATAAAAATCGTACGGAATTTCAGCTAATTTGCGGCAATCCTTGATATCAAAAGCACGAAAATCTCGAATCGCTTCATCGATTGGATTATTGAAGCCGGTCTCATAAAAGGCATTCAGATAAGCATATCGCAATACTTTGTCGCTGGTTTTTCCATCGACATCCAATGCACTTTGTAGATGAACTTTTCCTTCGGTTAAGGTGCCGGTTTTATCGGAACACAGGACGTTCATACTGCCGAAGTTCTCGATGGAAGCCAGCTGTTTGACAATGACTTTTTCTGCGGCCATGCGTTTGGCGCCATGGGCCAGGTTAATACTGATTACCGCCGGCAATAATTGCGGCGTCAGCCCCACAGCCAGCGCCAGTGCAAACAGAAAAGAATCCATCACCGGTTTATGCAGATAAACATTCACCGCAAAAATCATAATCACCAGAATCAAAGTGACTTCCATCAGCATATAGCCGAAACGTCTAACACCGTGTTCAAAATCTGTTTCAGGTGCTTTGAGTTTGATTCGTCCGGACAGTTTACCGAATTCAGTACTTTGTCCGGTAACGATGACTAACGCTTTTGCTTCACCACTTTGAACATGCGTTCCCATCCATAGAGAATTGGTGCGTTGGCTGAGCGGCGCCTCGACGGCAACAAGTCCCGGTGATTTTTCGACCGGATAACTTTCGCCGGTAAGCATAGCTTCATCGATGAAAAGATGGTCGGCCGCCAATAATAGACAATCGGCCGGATTGATATCGCCGGCTTTCAGAACAACTATATCGCCTGGAACTAATTCATCAACCGCAACTTCCGATACAGAGTTGCTACGCAGTACCGTTACCTTTATTTGCACCAGAGCAAGTAATTTTTGAACGGCCGACTCTGTCATGCAGGAAAAAGGATAATCCCGTAGCAAACAACAAAATCAGGATAATGGAGCTTTTAAACTGCGATAAAAACAAGCCTAAGGGACCGGTTTGTTTCTTACCGTTCAACCGATTGGCTCCAAAGCGTTTTATGCGTTCACCAGCCTCTTCATCGCTCAAACCCTGTGCTGAGGTTTGCAGTCGCTCTAGTTGTGCTTCAACGGCAATAGCCCAAAAGGCTGAAGCGCTATTGGTTGTCGCGGACGGTTTCGGTGTAGTCATCATGCTCTCCGTGATTATGACTGAAGTCTAGTCATGTCTTTTCTATAAGCGAATTACCTCCCTTAATCGATACAAACTTAAAGAAGGCTTCGCAGTAATTTACTTACCAGGGTGAATGAGCTTATTCTTCAAAGCAGCGAGTGAGGCTTTGATCTTATCCCAGGCGGCCGCCGATTTTTCGGAAAACATGACGTTTTTGATTTCGTCGATAGCGTCGTAAAGCACTTTATAATCATCTTTGTCACCGTAGCCTAAGATTTCAGCAAGTTTCAATTTATCCTTGGCTGCATCAGTCAGTTTCAGGATTTCCGTTCTGCTGGCTGCTTGAGTCAAATCGCTCTTATGCTCCAACTCTGACGCGGCTGTCAAGAATGCTTCTGCTCGCAGCACTGGTAAAGGCATGATCTCAGTGGTTTTAACCAACATATTAAGAACTTCATATAGAGCGTCTTCGGCCTCATCCGTTTTACCTTTGTTGATTAGGCTGACAGCCTCTTTGATAGCCACAGGGAATGTACCGAGTGGAATGCTTGTGGTGGTGATACGCATTTCGCTAATGAGTTCATCCAGGATATGACGGGCTTCCTGAACCTTGTGATTTTCAAGCAAATCATCGGCTGCATTGGTCAACTTTTCAACTTGTTTAGAATCACCGTTGAAATCGATAACATCCATTTCTATATTTGCTGGTATTAAATTTAGACCTGGGTACTTAGCCAGCAGAATATCGAGTTTGCCCGAGACATCCTGTAACAAAGTCATTGCTTTTTTTATATCTTTTTTTTGTAATGCTATCAGCGCGTTCTGAGTGCCTGTGACAGCCTCCAACGCCTCATGCTCTACTTTTTGTTGCCTTTCTTCGAGTAATTTGCGCTTAGTTTCCAGAGTTTCTTTTGAAGCAGCCGTAGATAAAGAAGTCGAAGAAGTGGTGTCGGTTGCGTCTGGTACAGTTAATGCAAAACCGATTGTTGCAGTTAAAGCAATAGCCACCGCTGCAGCTGTTTTTTTCAATGTATGTCTTTTCATGGTTTTACCTTCATAGTAATGAATTAAGTCGGCCGATTAGCCGATAGACGTGAGAACAAGACCTTTGATTAGATCATGCCGGCGTTTACCTAGTGGATCCGGGCCGATTGGAAAGAGTCTTGTATCTTCTCATTAC
>NQJI01000200.1 GCA_002256705.1 Methylococcaceae bacterium NSM2-1 | reverse complement strand
GTTTTGAAACGATTAATCGTTTCACTGCTTGAACATCGATAAGCGTTATTAGGAAATGGATTAAAGGGTATTAAGTTGAGTTTTGATGGAACTGTTTTTAATAGTTTAATGAGTCCGCGAGCGTCCTGCATGGAGTCATTAATACCATCGAGCATCACGTATTCAAAAGTAATCGTACGCCGTGGCGCAATCTTTGCATTATCCCGGCACGCCTCCATTAACTCCTTTAACGGGTATTTTTTATTAATCGGAACCAGTTCATCCCTTAATTCATCAGTGACGGCATGTAATGATACGGCGAGACTGACATCGCACACTTGCGTCAAGCGATACATAGCCGGCACGACACCCGAAGTACTGATGGTCACCCTGCGCTTGGAAAGTCCAAAGGTGAAATCATCCATCATCAAATTCATGGCGGCAACCACATTATCAAAATTGAGCAAGGGTTCGCCCATGCCCATCATGACCACGTTGGTAATTTTTTTTGAATCCCCCAATCGTTTTTGCGCAACAATAACCTGGCCAATAATCTCTGCTGTCGTCAGGTTACGGTTGAAACCTTGCTGGGCAGTAGAACAAAAAGTGCAGGCCAGCGCGCAACCGATCTGTGATGATACACATAATGTGCCGCGTCCTTCTTCAGGAATGAAAACCGTTTCAACCCGATTGCCGCAACTGGTTTGCAATGCCCATTTGCGTGTCCCATCGCTAGCGATTTGTTCAATCACGATCTCGGGAGTGGCTATGTAGCAATTTTCATTGAGCCAGGCACGCAAAGACTTGCTTAAATTAGTCATCAGGTCGAAATCTTCTACGCCTTCCTGATAAACCCATTTAAGCAACTGTGTCGCTCGAAAAGGTTTTTCACCCAAATCGACAAAAAAGGCCGCAAGACCTTTTCTGTCGTAATCGAGTAAGTTAATCCGTTTAGGATTAACAAGCTTAAAATTAGCGGGTTCTAGCACAGATTTCATTGTCCGAGAAAAAGAAGGCAATTTCCCTTTTGGCGGTTTCGAGTGCATCTGATCCATGCACAGCATTTTCATCAATGCTGGCAGCAAAATCAGCGCGAATGGTTCCGGCGGCCGCTTCTTTAGGGTTGGTAGCGCCCATTATTTCGCGATGCTTAAGAACCGCATTTTCACCTTCCAGCACTTGCATTATCACAGGACCTGAAATCATAAATGCAATCAAATCCTTAAAGAAACCGCGCTCACTGTGTTCAGCGTAAAAACCTTCAGCTTGCTCTTGGGTCAAGTGCAGCATTTTTGCGGCAACAATTTTCAAACCGTTTTTTTCAAAACGGCTGTAAATTTCACCGATAACATTTTTTGCGACTGCGTCAGGTTTAATAATTGAGAAAGTGCGTTCTATTGCCATTATGTTTTAAAACTCCAGATTGATAAAAAAAATTATTGTTGATTATAGCCGAATAGCCGGACTAATTCGAAGATAAGTAGTTATTGTTCACCACGAAGACACGAAGTTTTATGTTTTCTTCGTGCACTTCGTGTTCTTCGTGGTAAATCTTTCAAAGTGTTAAGGCCTGCTATCCAGTTCTGCGCCTTCTTTGACCGGTATCATCAAATCCGCTGCACTAATACCCAACAACAACGCAGCCGGGCTGGCGATGAAAATGGACGAATAAGTGCCAAAAAATACGCCGAACAATAGCACAATGGAGAAATTATGAATCACTTCTCCACCCAAAAAGAACAAAGAAACCAGCACCAGCAAGACTGTAACGGAAGTCATGATCGTACGACTAAGCGTCTCATTGACCGAAATATTCATGATTTCTTCGGTCGATTTATTTCTTAATAGCCTGAAATTCTCGCGGATGCGGTCATAAACTACGATGGTATCGTTCAGGGAATAACCGATCAGGGCAAGAACCGCTGCCAATACCGTCAAGTCAAACTCCAGGCCTAAAAGGGAGAAAAATCCCATTGTGACAATAACGTCATGAAGCGTTGCGATAATGGCGCCCGTGGAAAATTTCCACTCAAAACGCCAGGCAATATAAATCAAAATACCTATCGTTGAATACAGCATAGCCAAAAAGCCGTCTTCGGCCAAATCGTCACCGACTTGTGGCCCAACAAATTCAACTCGTCGCAAACTTGCGGGTTCTGCAGTATTTTTGTTGATAGCCTCAAGCACCTTGGCACTTAAATCTGCGCTGCTCACCCCTTCATGAAGTTTCAAACGAATCAGGACATCTTTTGCCGTGCCAAAATTCTGCACAGTAGCGTCACTAAAACCTGCCTCATCGAGTGTATTACGTAGCACTGTTAAATCCGCCGCTTTTTGATAGCCGATCTCAATCAGTGTACCGCCGGTAAAATCAATGCCCATCTGAAAACCTTTTACAGCAATCGACCCTATCGAAATAATCGTCAGCACAGCGGAAAATATCAACGCTATGTTTCGGTTACCTATAAAATTTATATTTGTTGTCTTCACAATTAACCTTCTAAAATTTCAACTTACCAAGCTCAACATGTTAATTGAGTTAGCTTAACCCGACAAAAAACCACTTAATTTGGTTACGCTAGGCTAACCCAACTGCTTAACTAAATGGATAATTTTTCAACCCTGCGGTTACCGTATATCCAGTTAATAACCATCCGTGTACCAGTGATTGCAGTAAACATGGATGACAAAATCCCGATAATCAGCGTTACCGCAAAACCTTTAATAGAACCTGTGCCAAAAGCAAATAACACCACAGCTACCACAAGGTTGGTAAAATGGGAGTCAAGGATAGTTGCAAAGGCTTTTTCATAGCCAATATATATAGCGGATTGCGGTGTATGGCCATTTTTGAGTTCTTCTTTAATCCGTTCGAAGATTAACACGTTAGCATCTACCGACATACCCACGGTCAAAATGATCCCGGCAATACCCGGCAAAGTTAACGTTGCCTGCAACATCGACAAAATTGCCACAACAATAACCACGTTAAACGCAAGTGCCAAGTCGGCAATCATGCCAAACAGCCGGTAATAAACCGCCATAAACAACACAACCAAAGCAAAGCCCACCACAAACGATAACATGCCTTTGTTAATATTATCTTGTCCAAGGCTTGGCCCTACGGTACGTTCTTCAACAATTTCAACCGGTGCTGCCAGCGCTCCCGCCCTTAATAACAGTGACAGATTTCGTGCTTCCTCCGGGCTATCCAAACCGGTGGTTTGAAAGCGATTACTGAATACGCCCTGGATAGTTGCCACATTAATAACCTTTTCAACCTTCTCCTTATGGCGCACTTTTTGACCATTGACTGTTTTTGTTTCGACTTTATATTCAATAAAGACCAGATCGCCCGTCACAATGACGCGCCGATCCAATAATATTGGGTTACCGTTTCTTTCAAAAAACAATCGACTACCCACAGGAACATGCCCGGCAACCGCCTGTTGCACATCATGCTCAACATCAACCATGCGGTACTCCAAGGTAGCCGTAGTACCCAGAATCTCCTTGGCGCGCGTAGTATCCTGTACACCGGGCAACTGAACCATAATTCGATTTTCACCTTGCTGCTGAATGATTGGTTCGGCAACCCCTAATTCGTTGACCCGATTACGCAAAGTAGTCATATTTTGCGACACGGCAAATTTCTTGATTTCGCGTACTTCTTTTTCAGAGACTTTTAACCAAACCTGATCCTGAGCTTCCGGCTCGGTAATATCCAGGGTACGAAAATCCTTATCCAGGATTGTCAACAGTGCTGGCTTGTCATCGGCTGTTTTCAACGTAACTTTGATAAAACCGCCGTCTTTGGAAACAGACTGATAACGTATTTTTGCGTTTCTTAATGCCAGGCGCACATCTTCGGTATAGCGATCTTCAGCTTGCCTGGCGGCAGCATCCATATCCACTTCCAGCAGAAAATGCACACCGCCGCGCAAATCCAGACCCAGATACATGGCATTAGCGCCTAAAGCACGCAACCAACCGGGTGTTGTAGGCGCCAGATTTAAAGCTACTGTATAATCGCTACCCAATGAATCCCTGAGCAAATCATCTACTTTAAGCTGATCGTCGGTATTATTAAATCGCGCTAAAATACGCCCATCTTTAAACTCAAAAGCCTTAACAGTAACTCCGGCGCTTTTAATTTCAGATTCGATCCGGTTTGCCTGCTCCTGTCCGATTTTAGTGGCTAGTGTCGATGACACCTGAACAGAGGGATCTTCACCGTAAAGAGTCGGTAACGAATAAATAATCCCGATGCCAAAAATAATCAGGACTAATAAATTTTTCCAAAGTGGGAAATGGTTTTGCATGTGTTATTCCAATAATTAAACCGTGCTTTAGCTTACTCAAACTGTTGCTAACTAGCTACGCGCATCACATTAAACTTTAACTACTTTTTTAGTTATCGCTTTATAAGTTCCTTTTGGCATCATGCTCTCAATGCTATGACGTTGCACTTGAATAAAGGTATTGTCACAAATTTCAAGCTTGACAAAGTTATCATCCAGATCAACGACTTTACCTAAAATCCCCCCGGACGTTACCACTTCAGCGCCTTTGGTCATCGCGGCAATCATTTGCTTCTTCTCCTTGGCACGCTTGGATTGAGGACGCAGAAACAAAAATGTTGGGCAGCTGGAGCTGCGGCCGCTAAAGCGTCAGAGATAAAAAAACTCATGATTATCCTCAATTGTTATAATAATTAAAAAAGTCCGTTATTATGCCATAGACGGCACGGCTTTTCCTCGTTGTTGATAAAATTGCCGGACAAAAACATCCAGCTCCTGTTTTTCAATCGCATCACGCAAGTTCTGCATAAGACTCAAATAATAATGAAGATTATGTAGCGTATTGAGCCTGGAGCCCAGCATTTCCTTACATTTATCCAGATGACGCAAATAGGCTCTTGAATAATTTAAGCAAGTATAACAGCCGCAGGATTCATCCAGCGGCTTGTTATCAAACTCATATTGACTGTTCCTTATTTTAATCACCCCGAAGCGGGTGAACAAATGCCCGTTACGCGCATTGCGCGTGGGCATCACACAATCAAACATATCAATGCCGCGCCTGACCGCTTCAACCAGATCTTCCGGCGTGCCCACGCCCATTAAATAACGCGGTTTATCGACAGGCATTTTGCTATGAATGACATCCAGCGTCGCCATCATTTCATCTTTGGGTTCACCCACTGACAACCCGCCGATGGCATAACCATCAAAACCAATATCCAGCAAACCGTCTATCGATTCCTGACGCAGGTGCTCATACATCCCGCCTTGCACGATGCCAAACAAAGCCGAGGGATTATCGCCATGCGCAGTTTTGCTGCGCTCAGCCCAGCGCAACGACAAACGCATGGAATCTGCCGCTTCGTATACGGTCGCAGGATATGGCGTACACTCATCAAAAATCATCACTATATCTGAGCCCAAATCACGCTGCACCTGCATGGATTCTTCAGGTCCCATAAAAATAGAACTGCCATTGATGGGCGATTTGAAGGTTACTCCTTTTTCGGTAATCTTTCTTAACGCTCCCAAACTAAACACTTGAAAACCGCCAGAATCGGTCAGTATGGGTTTATCCCAACGCATAAAATCATGCAAATCGCCATGCGCCTTGATGACAGGAGTCGTTGGGCGCAGCATTAAATGAAAGGTATTGCCCAGAATAATTTGTGCGCCGACACCAGCCAAGTCTTCCGGCGTTAATGATTTAACAGCGCCATAAGTGCCAACCGGCATAAATATCGGTGTTTCTACAACGCCGCGCGCAAAGGTAAGACGACCGCGCCGCGCGTGACCGTCAGTATTGATTAAATTAAATTCCATGCCAAAAAAAATTGTTTGCCCATAAATAAGGCTGTAGATTATCCAGCCTTTTTAGTCATTAGTGCAATAAACCCTGCAATAAAGCATATCCGGGTTTTATGTTCAATTGCTCCCTAAACCCAAAATCCGCCAAATTTTTTGATGTCCTGGAACTGATTTATCTGGTAATCTTCATCCGCTTTTGCTTGTCAAAAAAAATACACCTGACTATCATTATATAGAGAAAATAAATGCTACATGAAGTAATCAACTGGCTGATCACAACCATCGGTTCTATGGGCTATACCGGCATTTTTTTGCTGATGGCGCTGGAAAGTTCGTTAGTGCCAATTCCTAGCGAAATTATCATGCCACCGGCCGGTTATCTGGTGCAGCAAGGGAAAATGAACATGACTCTGGTCATACTCAGCGGCACGTTGGGCAGTCTGTTTGGCGCCTATCTGAATTATTTCGCTGCCCACTATTTGGGCAGACCGTTTTTACTCAAGTACGGGCATTATGTATTGATAACAGAAGAACATTTCCGTCGTGTTGAAGATTATTTTGCCAGCCACGGTGAAATCTCTACGTTTATTGGCCGCCTGTTACCCGTCATCCGCCACTTGATTTCACTGCCCGCAGGATTGGCTGGCATGAACCACATCAAATTTTCTATTTACACATTGCTCGGCGCTTTCATCTGGGTATCCATTCTGACCTGGATTGGCTATTTCCTGGGCCATAACGAAGCATTAATCAAGCAATACTCTCATCAAGTGATTATCGACGTACTGGCTGCTAGCGTTGTTTTGGTGACAGTTTACATTTTCCTGCATCGAAGAAAACTTGCCCATATCCGAGCCGGAGAATAGAAGTGAAGCGAACTATCAGCCTATTGGCGTTATTGCTCTTACCTGCTGCGGCTTTTGCCGGGGAGGCTTCGGAAGTTTTAAACACGCCCAAGTCATTAAATTTAACCCATCATATCATCGGCTATCTTTCTATCGCAGTGACCGTTCTGGCCTATGTAGCCGCGATGTCGGAAGATGTAATCGAACTGCGCAAATCTAAACCGATGGTATTGGGATCGGCAGTTGTATGGTTTGCGATATGTATTTACTATGCTTTGCACGGCGAAGCCAAAGTTGCGGCAGTTGCATTTGAAAGCAATCT
>NQJI01000199.1 GCA_002256705.1 Methylococcaceae bacterium NSM2-1 | reverse complement strand
ATCATTTCCCCCAAGGCTATCAGCTTGGTACCGACGATCGGGTGCATAACAATACAACTGTCAATTTCAGCCAAATAGGGATGTCGTCTTTCTCTAAAACCGACCAGCACCCGATTTTTTTTAGCCACATATTTAACACCCATACGGGCTTTGCGGCGATAACCCCAATGCGGGCCTTCCAATGGCTGCCACAGTTCAGGCATCTCAACCTTGCCGATGCGTTTAAACTGCTCAGCCAGTAAATCTTGCTTGATTCTGATTTGAGCAGACGATTCGACATGCTGAAAACTGCAACCACCGCAAACGCCATAATGGGAACACAGGGCATCAACCCTGTCGGCCGCCCGACTTGACAGCGTGACAACCTTGCCTTCAGCATAATCCTTGCGGCTTTCGGTATAGATAAACTCCACATCCTCGCCCGGTAAAGCCTCATCAATAAATATCACTTTACCGTCGACATGCGCGACGCCACGGCCGTCATGAGCAAGTGATTCTATGGTGACTCTAACCGGCGTTTCCGGTAATTGCTTCTTTCTCGATCTTTTCCTGGTCATGCTTATTTCTGCTTCCAACTTCCAGAGGATTGATACCACCAGCCTGCTTGAGCATTACTCACCCAGCGGGCGGCAAAGGTTGATTTGATTTGCGTGGCCCATTCAGGATGACCGTTCGCATTGGCAATCGCCTGATACAGGCTATTCCGGTCTGCATTTTCCGCAGCGACCAGTTTATTAACCTGGTTTCTGTCTTTAAGCGGCACACTGGCGGCATCCCTAACGGCTAAAAAACCGTCCGCCTGAATGCCAATAAAACCCGCCGCATAAAAGGGCCGTAGTGCAGCAAAACGACTTTCCATCGTCGCACGCAACTGCCTGATTGCCGGGCTATCAATATTTAAATTTGCCTCTTCGGCCTGTGCCGGCGAAACGACAACATTGAGGGCAGAATCCAGCAATTTAAAAGCGGTCATTTGCCAATCGGTTAAACTTGCCTTGGGCTTGGGTTCTGTTTTTTGTGGCGTAATACCTTGGATATCCTTGATAATTTCATCCGCCGCCTTTTCAGCCGCAGCGGCAGGGAAGTAAATATTAATGGTGACACATGCAGTCAACAATAACGCGCCTAATACCGGTATTTTTCTCATAACGATCTCCTAATTATTTAATGATTACTTCATCTGACGCCGAAATACGCTTTAATCGTTCCATCAATACATTCCAGTCAACGCGGGGATTATAGCCGATCACTTCAATCCGTGGCAGACCGCCGCCTGTAATAATGGCATAACCCTGGGGCCTGGCTTCTACACCCATCAACTGACATACGCCATCATGCAGGTAACAACCCAGGCCGATTTTGTCGTAGCCGAAAGTTTCAAAGAAACTTAAAAAACTTCTCGACAGTATATCTGACGCGCCTCCACCGCCAATACTGGCGATATTTTTTACGGCCTTTTGGCTGATTCTGTGGCGGGAGTCATCGTCATCGGGCGTTCCCAGCCATGCGTAAAAACTGACCGGATGCCAGTTTTCCATAGTCAACTGCCTGACAAAGCCCGATAACTTGCCGGTAATGCCGCCAAATTCAAACTTGCTCGTTAACTGATCCAGATCCAGATTGTTAATTTCCAGTTCACTGTAAAATTTGGGGAAATCAGTAAATAATCCCGATGATGCCAGTTGGGTGATTTTAATGTCGCCATCAAAAACCTTGATGTTTATTTCCCCTCCCAGACTCAGCGTTTTATTGCTGTACTCAACGCGGGGAATGTTTCCGCTGATAGTGCCTGATAACGGTGTCCAGTTTAACGCCTTCGACCACTGTTCCAATGATATATTGTTTAAGCTACCCGCAAAGTAAATTTCCGGATCTTGCTGTTTTTTTGCTTGCCAACCCAATTGATTGATGGCGATTTCACCGCCCAAAAAAGGCAGATGAGTTTTTTCAAGCAATCTGAAACTGCTTGCCCGGCTCAGAAACAAAAGCCTGGAAGGGCCTATGGGCAAGGCATATAGCTGTAATTGCCGCCATGCGAACGTTGAGGGTCGATTAAAAATCTCGTCATTAGACCAGTAAATCGTGCCAACCCCATTCTCAACTCTGATGCGCTCCGCTGTGTCTCTAATCGCAAACTTGTTAACTGTTGCCGTCAACGCGGTTAATGAGTCCTGAATAATAGAAAAATCAGCGTTTATTGTTCCCGCGAATGTAAGACCTTCCAATGCGGTCTGTTCAAAAAATGGCTTTAAATAGAGTGCCGATAACTTTTGCAGATCATCACTATGTAACGTCAAGTCTACTTTTTCAAGTGTTACTTTTTTTTCATATTTAACAATCGCGCTGCCGCTTAACGCCAAAGCCGTAGCATGCTTATAACTTGCAGACTTAATTTCCGCTCGTTTGTTTTTGTCGCTCCAGTTGCCTTGCGCATCCAAACCAATAGATTGCCTGTCTGCCTCCAGATAAAACGGTTCGATATATAATGCGCCACCATTAAAACGTGAATGACTTTGCCATTGCCACAACCCCTTATTGTTTTGTGCTTCCACCCTTGTATCCAGGCTTAATGCTTCAGCAGCAAACCGTCCATCTTTGGTTTGCACAGTCAGGCCATTCAGCTCGGCGGTCAAGGTAAAATCCTCTATTAGCGCGTGACTGCCCGATGCATTCAACTTGAAACTGATGCGACCACCTTTTAACTCAAATATCGCTGGTTGAAACAGCTTTTGAATTAAGGCGCTATCCACCGCTTTGGCATTAATCTGTACCTGCCATTGCTTGCCCCGTTCTTCAGCATCAATGGATACTGTCCCATCCGCCAGTTGCAAATCAGTTAATTTTAATGTGCTGTGCTTTTCCCTGATATGAAAAGAAAAATTGGCCGCAGGCGATTGCCATCGCTTTGAACGCACATGCGCTCGCCCTCGCGTACACAACAATTCATTGTTTTGCCATGTAAAAGAAGAGCAATGGATATTGATCAGATTCAGATCATTGAAAGGTAAGGGCAAACTTAACTTATTGATAGTTAGAGTCAGTTTTTGCGGGTTATTGGCCAGATCGGTTAAGTCGATTTGAATGCCCTCTAATTTCCAGCCCCTGGATTCTATCGTTCCAACATTTAGAGACACATCATCCAGCGCGGTTGCGGTAAGGCTTGATAACACAAGAACAACTGCCAGGATGGTTCTGATCATTATTTATGCGGGAGCGGCTTTAGCCGCGATAATCGCAGCTAAAGCCGCTCCCGCATTACCCAACAACATTAAACAGGAAAAATCCCTGTCGATAAATACCGGTCCCCCCGGTCACAAATAATCACTACAATCACCGCATTTTCAACTTCCTCAGACACTCTTAATGCGGCAGCAACCGCACCACCCGATGAAACACCTGCAAAAATACCCTCTTCAGACGCTAAAACACGAGTAAA
>NQJI01000198.1 GCA_002256705.1 Methylococcaceae bacterium NSM2-1 | reverse complement strand
TATCCTTATTTAAGGCAGCTCGCCCATCAACAGCGTGTTGCCAGTAAAGCCGCTATGCTTGAAACAGCAGCAATTGAATTTTTAAGCAGGCTCAGATTAGTGAACTATACTATTTTTGGCTTTCAAAAACAGGCTTAATTGTTGCAGGTCGGGTTATAAACTTGGTATTCTCGGCTGGTCTGGAATTCAGAAAAAACTGATAAACTAATGCCCGCTCAAAATTATCGTTATTGTTTGCTATAATCATTGACTACTTACTTTATTTATAACAGCATGTTCTTGTAGACGGAGCTTGCCGACTGAAACTCCAATCCAAAATATAACAATTACTTTAGAGATAAATATTGAAGACAGAATTCATGGACAACTCCCGTCAGTTGATCTTACATTTTAATGGAAATGGCTAGTCATGCAGAAGCGTAGTCGAGTCATTCACCGGCTTTTGGCGGTGTACATTGTTGCCGTATTGCTCGTAATCGGATTTGTTATTGCCAAACTTGTGCGAGATGAAGTTCAAACTTCGAAGTATCAAGCGCGCTATCTTTCTGCAATCAGCGAACAATTGAGCTTTAAACTTGCTCCTGGGCCCAGTACATCAATACGTTACCCGGAGTATGGCCCCTACGATCAAAGGCTAGGTTATACAATATTACCGGATGTGATCAGGCGTTTAGAGAAGTCGGGTTTCAGCATTACCTCGCAGGCTGCTTTTTCGCCGATGATGGCTGAGCTGGCGGATTATGGATTGTTCAACATTTATCATGAGAAAACCCAGGCCGGACTTCGCATCACGGACAAAGCTGATCAGGTTGTGTTTAATGCTGTTTATCCTACTTACGGCTACCCGAATTTTCAGGCTATTCCTCCGTTGGTTCTAAATACATTGCTTTTCATAGAGAATCGGGAGTTGCTCAACGAAGAGCATGCCACCGTTAATCCCGCGATCGAATGGGATCGCCTGGGATTTGCCGGATTACAGTTAATGGCTCATAAACTCGGAGTTATCGGTACTGTACCCGGTGGCAGTACTTTGGCTACCCAGTTGGAAAAGTACCGTCATTCGAAGAATGGATACACTAATTCGATTGTGGATAAATTTCGCCAAATGGGCACGGCTTCGGTGCGAGCCTACCTGATGGGGCCGGATACACGGGAAATGAGGCAGGAAATTGCTCTTTCTTATCTAAATACCATGCCCCTGGCGGCTACTCCAAAATTGGGCGAAATTCATGGTTTGGGTGATGGTTTATCGGCCTGGTTTGGTGCCGATTTTGCCGAGGTCAATCAATTGCTCAGTCCCGGCGCGCTCAAGTCGCATGAGCAGATAACACCGCAACAGGCGCAAGCTTACCGGCAGGTGTTGAGCATATTGTTGTCACAGAGGAGACCAACCTATTTGCTGGGGCGGGGTTATGAAGCGTTACAGAATCTTACCAACAAATATTTGCGGTTATTGGCGGAACAGGGTGTCATTTCATCAGCGCTGAGAGATGCTGCCTTGCAGGCATCTACTGTTCGTCCGCCCAAGTCAGACTCTGTACCCGCCAAATTTATGACAGAAAAAAAGACGCAAAACGTATTGCGTACGCGCCTTACCAAGGCCTTGGGTGTACAGTCCAATTATGAACTGGATCGCCTGGATTTAACCGTTAAAACGACGCTTGAGTATTCTACCCAGCAAGCTGTCACCAACGCACTAAGGCTATTGAGCCAGCCGGATGAAGCCCGTAATGCAGGTATAGTCGGCTTCAGGATGCTCAACCAGAACGTTGATCTTGCTCCCATCGTCTACAGTTTGATGTTATTTGAACGGGGTAAAACGGGTAATCTTCTGCGTGTGCAGACCGATAATTACGATCAGCCTCTTGATATAAACGAAGGTATTCGACTGGATCTGGGCTCCACCTCTAAACTTCGGACGATGGTGCATTATCTGGAGTTGATTACCGATATCTATCAGCAGTATAAAGATCGTCCTGCAAAAGAGTTAAGTCAGATTGAACTGCATCCCCGTGACTATTTATCTGCATGGGTGATTGAACAGTTACGAGCGACACCTAAAATCAGCTTGGAGGATTTGCTTAATCAGGCTCTGGATAGACGTTATTCAGCGAGTCCTGGCGAGTATTTTTTCACTGGCGGCGGTCTTCATTATTTTAATAATTTTAGCAAAGACGATAATGGTAAAATCATGTCAGTACGACATGCTTTACGTGATTCCGTGAATCTGGTTTTTATTCGCTTGATGCGTGACATTGTTTATCATCACCTCTACAAACCGGAAGGGATAGCGCGTTGGCTTGAAAGCCCAGATGATCCAAAGCGAAAAGAATACCTGCAACGTTTTGCAGACAAGGAAGGAAGCTCTTATTTGAATAAATTCTATGCAAGGTACCAGGGCAAGAGCGCCGAAGAATCTCTGGATATGCTTACCAAAAGAGTTTATGCCAAGCCTTCACGCCTTACCATGCTTTATCGCGCGGTTTATCCTGATCATGACGAAATGGCGCTTATCACTTATCTTAATGCGCATTTGCCCAAAGCTGCCCTGGTCAATGAAGATATTTATGAACTTTACGATAAATATTCGACGGAAAAATTTGATTTACAAGATCAGGGCTATATCACCAAGATTCATCCGCTGGAATTATGGCTGGTGGGTTATTTAGCCCAGCACCCCAAAGCCACGCGCGAGGAAGTTATGACGGCCAGCGCCGAGCAACGTCAGCAAGTGTACCGTTGGCTGTTTAAGAACCATAGACAGAACGCCCAACAGCGGCGCATCATGACCTTGCTGGAAGCAGAAGCCTTTAAAGAAATTCACCGTGCCTGGAAGCGCGTGGGTTATCCATTCGGCGCATTAACACCTTCTTATGCAACTTCCATAGGCGCATCAGGCGATAGACCTGCTGCGCTGGCAGAACTCACGGGTATTTTGTTAAATGACGGTATAAGATTACCCTTTGTTCGGTTTGAGAGTTTGCATTACGCCCAGGGAACGCCTTATGAAACCATAATGAACAAAACACCGGATCAAGGCAAGCGTATATTTGCTCCAGAAATCGCCAAAGTTGCGCGGGGAGCGATGATTGGCGTGGTAGATGGTGGAACGGCAGCCCGTCTCAACGGAGTTTATACCGATGCTGAGGGTAAGCCACTGGTTGTAGGAGGGAAAACCGGAACTGGAGATCATCGCATTGACTCTAAATTCATCAGTCGTGCCGCAGTGTTTACATTTTTCCTGGGAGAACGATTTTTTGGTGTAATTACTGCCTATGTTCAGGGCGATAATGCCGGAAATTATCACTTTACCAGTTCATTACCCGTACAAATAGTCAAGTTTCTGAAGCCGACATTATCACCTTTGATAAATAATACACCGCGTGTTAATGAAATGACTAAACCTGTGGCTTAGCCACCTTAACAGTTGCCTCTTTAACCACTGGTTTGG
>NQJI01000197.1 GCA_002256705.1 Methylococcaceae bacterium NSM2-1 | reverse complement strand
CGGCGAAAACCGTTTACGCATTAACGTACCGTTTACCAGAGCCTGGCGCATAGCAAGTAAAGCATTAAGCCGGAAATCTATTGAAGTAACCGAGCGCAATCAGGAAGAAGGAGTGTTTACTGTCCAGTATGACCCCGATGAGCAGAAAGTTGAGGATGGATCATACTGGGATGAAGTGGTGTTTTTGTTCGGTGGAATTCAAAGCAATGAAAAGACGTATCTCCTCAAGCTGGAAAAAAATAATCAACAAACGGACATTGTTGTCGTTGATGAAGATCAGCAATTGCTATCCGATGCTGCCAGCTTTAAATTACTGACCCTCTTGCAAGAAACAATTAAAGCAGATTTGGCAAAAAAATAACTTTCAGTTGGGTTAGCGCAGCGTAACCCGACAAACGTAACGGCTTGCATTAGGTTACGCTGCGCTAACCTGAACCCACATTTACTGTTTTACTCACATGTTAAAAATCCCTGGAACTTCTGCATTATCTGACTTTCGTGTAAAAAAACTACTGGCTGAATTGCAAGTTATAGATTCAAATATCACTGCCGTTTTAGCACGGTTTATTCACTTTGTAGATATTGAAAATGACTTGAATGATAGTCAAACAGCTATTTTAAGTCAGTTGCTGTCTTATGGTTCTTTACAATCATCGGCGGATAATCATAGGGAAATTTTATTGGTCGTGCCACGGTCAGGCACGATTTCACCCTGGTCCAGCAAAGCGACAGAGATTGCCCAGCGATGCGGCTTGTCAGCCGTTAAGCGCATAGAGCGCGGCATTGAATATTCGCTGATGGCCAATAAACCGGTATCAACAACGGTTAAAATACAGCTATCGACTTTACTGCATGACCGCATGACCCAAACGGTTTTATATGATAATGCAGAGCCGGATTTATTTACTCAACACCAACCCAAACCACTGCTCAATATCAGGGTCATCGAGCAAGGTCGCGAAGCGCTGGTTAAGGCAAATTCACAACTGGGTATGGCATTGTCAGATGATGAAATTGATTATTTGACTGACAGCTTTCAAAAACTTGGTAGAAATCCGACGGATGTCGAACTGATGATGTTTGCCCAAGCCAATTCTGAACATTGCCGACACAAGATTTTTAACGCCGAGTGGACAATTGATGGTGTAGAGCAAGCCAAGTCTTTATTTAGCATGATACGTAATACCGCTGATAAAAGCCCGGAAGGTATTTTATCGGCCTACAGTGATAATGCCTCTGTCGCGATAGGCTCAAAAGCGCAAGTTTTTATTCGTAATGCCATAACAGGCGAATATGGCTATATCGAAGAAGACGCGCATTTGCTGATGAAAGTCGAAACCCATAATCATCCTACCGCCATTTCTCCTTATCCGGGAGCCGCTACCGGTTCCGGTGGTGAAATCCGCGATGAAGGCGCGACCGGACGTGGTTCTGCAACCAAAGCAGGGTTAACCGGATTTTCCGTGTCGCACTTGCAAATTCCAGGTTTCCCTCAACCCTGGGAAAAGAATAACGGCAAGCCGGAGCGTATCGCCTCGGCTTTAGATATTATGCTGGAAGGTCCTCTCGGCGGTGCTGCATTTAATAATGAATTTGGCCGGCCCAATCTGGCGGGCTACTTCCGCAGCTTTGAACAACCTGCGCCCGGCAGTAACGCTAATGAATTTAAGGGGTATCACAAACCCATCATGATCGCAGGTGGCATGGGTAATATCCGTCCGATGCTGATTGACAAACATCCAATTCCAGCAGGGTCATTGATTATTATATTAGGCGGCCCTGCAATGTTAATCGGTTTGGGAGGAGGCGCCGCTTCGTCACAAGCCTCAGGCGTTGGTTGTGAAAATCTGGATTTTGCCTCGGTACAACGCGAAAATCCCGAAATGGAACGCCGCTGTCAGGAAGTCATTAACCATTGCAATTCTCTGGGTAATGATACGCCGATTATCTCGATACATGATATTGGCGCCGGCGGATTGTCCAATGCCGTACCTGAAATCATTCATGACTGCGAACGCGGCGGACGGTTTGAATTACGGAATGTACACAATGCCGACATCGGCATGTCGCCGATGCAAATCTGGTGCAATGAAGCGCAAGAACGCTATGTGGTTGCTATCAAGCCGGAATCACTGGCGCTGTTTAGCTCTTTTTGTGAACGGGAACATTGTTTACATGCCGTCATAGGCGTAACCACGGAACAGGAACATCTATTGCTCAATGACGCATTATTGGGCGATAAGCCGGTTGATATTCCCATGTCTGTATTGTTTGGCAAACCGCCGAAAATGCACCGGAATGTCAAACATGTTAAACCAAAAACACGAGAATTGGACTTCAGCGGGGTTGATATAAAAGAGGCCGTTAAACGTGTCTTGTCTTTTCCTGCTGTGGCCGACAAAAGTTTTCTCATTCATATCGGTGACCGTTCGGTAACGGGACTGGTTGCGCGTGATCAAATGGTCGGCCCCTGGCAAGTGCCCGTAGCTGATGTTGCGGTAACCGCATCAGGTTTTTATGCCCTGACAGGCGAGGCCATGGCGATGGGTGAAAGGTCACCGATTGCTGTTATTGATGCCCCGGCATCGGGCCGTATGGCGATAGGCGAGGCATTAACCAATCTCGCGGCAGCTCGCGTAGACTCACTGAATAAAATTAAAATTTCCGCTAACTGGATGGCGGCGGCTGGTTTCCAGGGTGAGGATGCCGCGTTGTTTGATACCGTTAAAGTGGTCGGCATGGATCTATGTCCTGAGCTGGGTATTGCCATACCTGTAGGAAAAGATTCGTTGTCGATGAAAACCGTATGGAAAGATAGTGCGGGTGAAAAAATCATGACGTCGCCGTTGTCGTTGATAATTACTGCGTTTGCACCCGTGGTCGATGTCAGTAAAACCCTGACACCCCAGTTGCGCGATGTTGAAAACAGTGTACTAATTTTAATTGATTTGGGTGCTGGTAAAAATCGACTGGGGGGTTCTGTACTGGCACAGGTCTATAATCAACTTGGCAATGACTGTCCCGATTTAGACGATCCGGCATTATTAAAAGGATTCTTCGATGCTATCCAAACCATTAATAGTCAAGGTAAGTTGCTTAGCTATCATGACCGTTCTGACGGAGGATTATTAGCCACTGTATCTGAAATGATGTTTGCCAGCCGATTGGGAATCTCGTTATCACTCGACGATTTAGGAATTGATGCCTTATCTGCATTGTTTAATGAAGAACTTGGCGCTGTGTTGCAAATTCGTGCCAGCGATAGTGAACATGTTATGGGGTTATTAAATCAATCGGGTTTGAAAGACTGCACTTTCTTCATAGGCAAGGTGCTGAAGCAACCCCACCTAAACATTAGCCTTGAAAACGACCTTGTTTATTCCGCAAGCCGCGCCGAATTGCAAACCATCTGGTCTGAAGTCAGCTACAGAATGCAGGCTTTGCGTGATAACCCGGATTG
>NQJI01000196.1:3942-7402 GCA_002256705.1 Methylococcaceae bacterium NSM2-1 | reverse complement strand
GCCAGAGAGATTTTTATTCGCTCGGCGCTTGTTGATCATGATTACCACAGCAACGCGCAGTTTTATGTCGCCAACCAGAAACTGCTCGAAGAAGTGGGCATGATTCAGCATAAAGGTAGACGCGTTGATCTTGTTGAGGATGAGCAATGGCTTTATCAATTCTACGATAACAAGCTGCCGCCCGAAGTCGTCAGCGGCGTTACCCTGGATACCTGGCGAAAAACCGCGGAAAGAGTTAATCCGAAAATCCTGTTTTTGACCAAAGAGGATTTAACGCGGGAACAGGAGGAAGACTATGTCAATGAATGGGATTTTCCGGACAGCAAGAAAATAGGCAATCTGACCATTCCGCTGCAATACCGCTTTGAACCGGGCCACGATGAGGACGGCGTAACGGCAGTTATTTCTGTGCATCAATTAAATCAGGTATCCCAGGCTCCTTTTGATTGGCTGGTGCCTGGTCTGCTGGAGGAAAAATGTATTGCCCTGATTAAATCCCTGCCCAAACAGATCAGGAAGCATTTTGTACCCGTTCCCGAAACTGTCAAACAGTGTCTGGAAATTGAACCGGATTTTAAAGGCACGTTGCAGGAATGGTTAGGAAACCGGCTAAGAAAATTGACCGGTGAAGCGATTCCACTGAATGCCTGGAACATGGAGAGCTTAACCGACCATTTGAAAATGAATTTTAGAGTTGTCGACGATCAGAACAAGCTGCTGGATTACGGCAGGGATTTAAAAAAATTACAGCTTAAATATACCGCCAAAGCCGAGGTCAGTTTTGACCAGATCGCCGCCGATGAATTGAATTATAGCGGTTGTATTCAATGGGCATTTGATGATCTGCCGGAGACCTATCAATTTATCCAGAAAGGGCAAACCTTTGTCGGCTTCCCGGCAATCATTGATGAGGGCGATACGGTTGGTGTGCGCATTTTTGACACCGGGCAGAAAGCTGCGCTGCAGCATCAGGCGGGCTTAATGCGTTTGTTTCAGCTGCAACTACGCAAGGAATGCACCTATATCATAAAAAATATGCCGCAGTCGGCAACGGCGGAATTAACCTACAATCGCTTGCCCAAGCATCCTATTATATCGACGTTTTTCAGCAGAAACCTGGGAATGAATGCATCTTATAAGGAGGATATGTTGTATTTAATTCTGTACACTGTATTTATTGAGGGCAGAACCCTGCGTACACAACAGGCGTTTGAGCAAAGTTTGCAGCAACACAAGCCGGAGATGATTGGCATTGCGAATGAAGCAGGAAAAATCGTGCTGGAGATCATGGAGCTATATGGCGCGGTCAAAACACAATTGAAACGCCTCAATGCCAATGACCCATTGGCGAGAGATATTAATGAACAACTGGACTTGCTTATTTACGCAGGTTTTATTCGCAATACGCCTTACCAGCAGCTTAAGGCCATCCCGCGATATCTGAAAGCCATTCAATATCGCCTTGATAAATTTGATAATAATCCGCAAAAAATCCTGGAAGTCAGTCGTTATTCAACACGTTTCTGGAAAGATATAGAGAAAAAAGCAAAAAAAGATATTGTCATTCCGGAGCAGGATCCGTTCCGGTGGGCAATTGAAGAGTTCAGGGTTTCGTTGTTTGCCCAGCAGCTTAAAACCGCTTATCCGGTTTCTTCAAAACGCATGGATAAAGCCTGGGATGAACGAGGTTAGGGTGTGATTAAAAGTGCGGTTTTGCAGAATGTGGCTGGGGAAGTATTTCGGAATCTTTGGATAAACCGCGAAAGTTTCTTAGCCAGGAAAAACTACGCTCGACGCCCCCTCGCTTCGGCAGGACAGCCATTTTCATTCGATTTTTTCTGAAATAGGCAAGGTCATACCCGGTTTTTTAGAAGAAAAATCAACCGCTATACCGCGATAAGGCCTAATTCATCGACAGCCCTGAAATCAGTGACAAACACTATACCTGTGTGCAAATAAATAAAAACAGGTTGTATAAAATCAGAACCCTAATTGATGCTAGATAACCTATAATCATAACCATTTGATGTAAAGTCGGCAGTAGCCGGCTTTTTTGTTGGACACTTAATGTATTACCAAGGCGTAAAAAAAACCATAGTAGTTCGCTCTTTTGAAAAAAAACGTTCGTTTGCGGGAGATATTCATCCTCTGTTAGAACGTATATTTTTAGCCAGAGGTGTCAATTCAGAAGCTGAGTTGGACAGAACCCTGTCAAAACTGCCATCTCCGTGGCTATTATCGGGTATGGAAGAGATGGTTACTCATTTGATCACTGCCATCAATGAGCAACAACGGATTTGCATTGTAGCCGACTTTGATGCCGATGGCGCGACCAGTTGCGCTGTGGCTATCAAGGGCTTGCAGTTGTTGGGGGCAGGGCAGGTGTCATTCGTGGTTCCCAACCGATTTGAATACGGTTATGGCTTGACCCCTGAAATTGTTGAACTGGTCAAATT
Organism: Methylococcaceae bacterium NSM2-1; assembly: GCA_002256705.1. Classification (GTDB taxonomy): domain Bacteria; phylum Pseudomonadota; class Gammaproteobacteria; order Methylococcales; family Methylomonadaceae; genus Methylobacter_C. The sequence goes on along the minus strand of NQJI01000196.1, from coordinate 4,946 downwards.
GCAAAATCCTGACGTTATTATTACCGTTGATAACGGCATATCCAGTGTTGACGGGGTAAGGACGGCAAAAGACTCGGGGATAATGGTTCTGGTTACCGACCATCATCTGCCGGGGCATGAGCTTCCTGCAGCCGATGCCATCGTAAATCCTAATATGGCTGGTGATAAATTTCCCGGTAAATCACTGGCTGGTGTGGGCGTTTTTTTTTATGTATTAATGGCCTTGAGAAGCCGGTTAAGGGAAATGAACTGGTTTGAGAAAAATCAGCTTCAGGAACCCAATCTCGCTCAATTACTGGATTATGTCGCCTTGGGTACAGTTGCTGATGTGGTTCCACTGGAGCAAATCAACCGGATTCTGGTACATCAGGGTTTATTGAGAATACGCACAGGACGCAGTCACCCCGGCTTGAATGCACTCATTGAAGTATCGGGGAGAAATCCTCAAACTATTGTAGCATCGGATCTGGGCTTCGCACTGGGCCCCAGATTGAATGCCGCGGGGCGTATGGATGATATGTCATTGGGGATTCAATGTTTATTGACTAATGATCCATCGCTTGCAAAGGATATGGCTCTTCAGCTTGATGAACTGAATAATGATCGACGGGAAGTTGAAGGCGTTATGAAACATGAGGCAATGGCCTTATTAAGTGAAATGAAGGCGCTGGATGAACACCATTTACCGGCTGGTGTCTGTTTATTTGATATCAATTGGCATCAAGGTGTCATAGGAATTTTAGCCTCACGCATAAAAGACCGTCTGCATCGCCCTGTTATTGCCTTTGCTCCTGCGGGCAAGGATTTAATAAAAGGTTCGGCACGCTCTATTCCAGGGGTTCATATTCGTGATGTGTTAAGCGATATTGCCGCTATGCACCCCAAACTACTGAGTAAATTTGGCGGTCATGCAATGGCGGCAGGTTTGAGCTTGAAAATGCACGATTATCCGCCATTTGCATTGGCTTTTGATGAGATGGTCAGCAAGCGTTTGGCTAATGTCG